>JAJBBH010000051.1 GCA_020532185.1 Candidatus Cloacimonadota bacterium
GAAACGATTTATACTGGGATAAAACAGTAAATTTGGTCGCTTCGCGAAGTGAGCGAGTGAATGAGTGAATGAGTGAACAAGTGAATGAGTGAATGAGTGAATGAGTTTTTTGGACAAGCACAAGGCGTTGTCCCTACAAACCAAAATCACGATTTTGGTTTAATATAATGCTATTTGTGCTGTATTCGTTTTTTTGGCAAATTATATGTGCCACCCTCATCCAATCAAAACCACTTACCCCCACTGCGACGGAGGAGCAGAAAAGTTCGTTCAAGTTCGTTGTCGTTCGCTGTTAAAAAAGTTCGTGTCAGTTCGCTGTAGTTCGCTGTTAAATTGTTCTCTGTGGCTCTCTGTGTTTCTCTGTGGTAAAATCCTTAAAACCTCTTCGTGTTCTTCGTGCCCTTTGTGGTTAAATAAAATGTATCGCCTGCTAATCGGCAAATCTCTGTGGCTCTCTGTGTTTCTCTGTGGTGAATTAAAAAAATAATAGCCTTCAGATCCGCTCTGAGAGCCTGTTTATAAATTGAACGAAATTTAGTTTTTCAAAACCCCCATTTTGTCCTGCGTATTATAGTAGAGGCTTATCATTTTTTAAAAGAATTTTGTGCGATGAATATTGATTAGTTTTATCAGAACTTCAACGAGATATATTCGTAAACATTATCTTGATTTGTTCTCTTTGATCTCTTTACAGACGCATAGTGTGTGAAAGCATGGAAAATTAATATTGGGGATTTGATATACTGATCAGGATTTGGGCTAAGATACAAAAAGTTGCCCATTCATCCCATATACTTGATAAAAGTATTGGGACGGGCAACTTTATTCATATTTTTCTAATAATGCTATTTTGTCTTTTTTATTTGCCTGCTTAAAGTTTAATTGAAGTTTTTTGTAACAAATTCAAGGCTTGTCTCAAAGTTAGGAATAGCACCGCGAATAGGCTTTGCTTGTCCAGTAAGCTCAATTTCATAATAAGTGTTTGGCGATAAAAAGAAACCTTCGGCAAAGGTAATTCTCATCTTTTTAACATTAATCCATGAAATGCTATAATTACCTGAGCCAATATTTGTTGTTCCGTCTCTGTAAATGGCATGTTTAAATGTACTCTGATTAATCTCTTTATCAAAGGTAATTTCTATAGTGCTACCTCTTGTGTATTCTTCTGCAGTATGTGAGATAATTATTACTTCTTCTTCGTTGATTTGGAGCTCTATTGTGTTTGCCTGTACTGTTTGATTAGCAATTGGATACACAGTTTCGGAACTCGAAGTAGAATAATAATAATCGCCAATTTTAGTATTGCCAGCAGCATAGATATAAATTTTATCCATTATTGCAGGCAGATTATTGAATTGATATTTGCCATTTGCATCAGTAAAAGTCTGATAATAAGCAGGAACGAAATCATAATCGAGGACTGCAGCAATAATCTTCATATTTGGCACGGCTTGTAAATCACTTGTCGATGTGCGTGCCCTTACAAAGCCGACGACTTTTGCGTTAGCTTGATATAGTTCGAAGTCTTCAACCATACTATAATTAAAGTCGCTATTTGTAGGCACATCGACTATTCCAATTTCGCTCAAATCTGGCACAGTAATATTTTTTAGTTGGGTTGTATAAGCTTCTTTACCAGTAAAAGTTAGCTCATAATCACCTGATACAAGATTTGAAATTGCGTAGTATCCTTTCTTGTCGGTTGTTGTGCTTTGGCTTTTCCCTTTTACATACCACGACACTGTTATGCCATCAAGTACTTCAGATGTATTTGCATCTCTAACAATGCCATGTATGTGTCCAATGACTCTGCCATTGTTTTGGTTACTTGGGTCAGTCATAATTTTCTCTTTACAGCTTGTCAAACCAAATAGCATGGTAAAAACAAGTAAGATAAGCATAATCTTTTTCATAAGTCCTCCTTATATTTTCTTTAAATTATCGATAAAACCATCAGATAGTATACTGTATTCTTCTAAAAAGTAGTATATATGGTTGTCGATTAGATTTTGGATTTTATGGCTTAAACTTGTATATCCTTCAAAAAAGTCGCCAATTAAGATTTGTGCCAAATCAGTTTTGAAAGATCTTTTATCTGAAATAAAGCTGATCTTTATTTTTTCATATGCGTTACGCTCTGATAATGTTCCATTTAGCAGGCTATATACCCATTCCCAGAGGCGATCGGCAGTTGCTCTATTGAATGTTTGAGCGTAAAAATGCCAATAGCTTTTTTTTAATATTGCATATATCCAACCACGCTCGAGATGATAGTCGATTATTTCCTTTATTGTATCTTCTTCATTGGCATATTTTAAGAAAAGCTCTTGCATGCTATTCTTATCTTGATCAAACTTATGCAAATTAGCCCAAATAGTTTTAAATGGGTCAAACTCAATACCAATATACTTTCCAAGAGGGCTAATCCAGTAGCCGCAAAACTCGATATTGGCTTTTGTATTTGAAAAGCTTTGCATAATATTTAATCAAATCTCCATCAGCTTTTTAATTGTTTTGTCGCATAGTTGATCAGCGTCATCTTGAGTTTTTGCTTCAGCGTAAACTCTTATGATAGGTTCAGTTCCAGACTTTCTAATATGAACCCATTTTTTATCAAAGATATATTTTATTCCATCAGTCGTGTTTTTATCAGTGTCAGGGTAAATCGTGTAAGCATGTTCCATGACTTTATCAAGCTGTTCGGGCAGTAAATCGAGTTTTTCTTTGGCGATAAAATAATGAGGAATCGACATTACAATTTCAGAGATAGGCTTTAATTCTTCTGCCATGAATGCAAGTATCAGAGCCATGCCTGCAATAGCATCTCTGGTATAATGAACGTCTGGGCAGATAATTCCGCCATTTCCTTCACCACCAATTGGGCTTTTTATTTCTTTCATCTTTTTGCCGACATTGATCTCTCCAATAGCAGTGCGTATTACAGACACGCCGAACTCTTGAGCAATATCGTCGGAAGCCATCGAAGAGGAGAGATTTGTTACAATATCTCCTTTTACTTTTGACAAAACAAACTTTTCAGCCAATAAAAGAGAAAACTCTTCACCAATACATACACCTTTTTCAGACACGATAGCTAATCTATCACCATCTGGATCAGTTGCAAAACCGATATCTGCATTGTGTTGCTTTACAGCATCTTCGAGCTGAGCCAGATTTTTGTTTAAAGGCTCTGGATTGTGTGCAAAAATACCAGTTGGTTCACCATTTATTTCAATAACTTCGCAGCCAAGCTCTGTTAGCATTTTCTTTGATATCACGCATCCAGCACCATTTACAGAGTCTAATACAACTCGGAAATGCTTGCTTCTAATTTGATCTAAACCAATATATGGTATTTCCAAAACCTTGTTAATGTGGTCTTCATTTGCTTTATCATAAGTTGAAAGCTTGCCTATTTTATCCCAGCTTGTATAGGGGATTGGGTTGTCTATCAGAGTGTAAAACTCTTTTGCAAACTCTGGAAACAAGAACATACCATTTTGATCAACAAGCTTTAATGCATTCCATTCTGCAGGGTTGTGCGAAGCAGTGATGCATATACCTCCAATTGCTTTGCCTTGAGCCTGTTCGACAGCAAGTAAAACAGTTGGGGTTGTGGCAATACCAAGATATTGGACATTGACACCGACACTCATAATACCTGATGCAGCTGCATGAAATAGAGCTTCGCCAGTTGTGCGTGAATCTCTACCAATTATTATATATGGGTTATCGCTTTGATTTTTATTTCTCAAATAGTTGGCTAAATGAGCTGATATTTTAAAAATAAGTTGAGGGTCCATACCCTTACCAAAAATTCCTCTTACACCCGAAACACTCATCATTAATTTCGACATTTAGTTTCTCCTTTTAATAATATTATTTGATATATTTTGTAATAAAACAAGAGTAAAAATTGAGTAATATATTTATCACAATGGCTATAAATCTGCCATATGCATGCATTTTTTAAGTTTCTCTTTAAAGCGAAGTTAATCATTATTCCTCCATATATTAGTTTTACATATAAAGCTAAAAAGTCAAGTGTTTTTTTTATAATATATTTAATTATTACTGACAAGGCTTTTCATAATAGCAAAAATAGACTAAATATAGCTAAAGTAAACAAATATTTGACAAAAAGCATAAGTTATTTATTTTGTATTTGATGAAATAAAGCTGAGGTTAAATATGAAAAAGACAATCAAACCTGAATGGACACCAACAAATGCGGGAGAAGAGTTTGCCACTACAGTATCTCCTGGTATTGAAAAAACTGATTCGCACTCTTTTAATAGAAGCCATAGACCTATCAAAAAAGCAAAAAAACTAAGTACAGAAGATTATGTTGAAGGGATTTTGAACAATAATCGGACAGTTTTTTCTCGTGCTATTACTCTTGTAGAAAGCAATTCAGCTCAGCATTTAGAGCAAGCACAAGAAATTATTAGACAAATCTTGGCTCATACAGGAAAGTCTATTAGGATTGGTATCACAGGAGTACCTGGTGCAGGAAAAAGCACTTTTATCGAGACCTTTGGCTTGTATCTCATCTCACTCGGGTTGAAAGTAGCTGTCTTGGCAATTGATCCAAGCAGTACAATATCGAAGGGCAGTATTTTAGGTGATAAAACACGTATGGAAGACTTGTCTAAAAGTGAAAATGCATTTATCAGACCGTCTCCATCGTCAGGTACACTTGGTGGAGTAAATAGAAAAACACGCGAAACAATTCTTTTGTGCGAAGCAGCTGGTTTTGATGTAATTTTGGTTGAAACTGTCGGTGTTGGACAAAGCGAAATAAGTGTACGTTCGATGGTTGACTTCTTTTTGTTAATTCTTATTTCTGGTGCTGGAGATGAGCTTCAAGGAATCAAAAAAGGGGTAATTGAAATAGCTGATGCGATCTTAATTAACAAGGCAGATGGAGATAATATCATACGTGCCAAAGCCGCAGCAGCAGAATATAATATGGCATTGCATTATCTTGCAGAGTCAACTATGGGCTGGAAAACTCATGCATTTACTTGCTCAGCAAAAGAGAAAACAGGTATTGATAATATTTGGTCAGTAATTAATAAGTTTGAAGAAATTACCAAAAATAATGGTGTATTTGATGATAGACGACAAGGGCAGCTAATTGAATGGCTTAATTATATGCTTGAAGAACATATAATCAATGAATTCTTTAATAATAAAGCGGTTAAAGATAGTTTACCTCAAATAACGAAAGACATTTTAAAAGGTAAGCTACCTCCAACCGCTGCAGTCAATTTAGTGCTTGATGCTTATAATAAAAGTAGATACTAAAATACTTTCATAATTGCATCGTACAGATAATCTAAGTCTTCATCTGTATGATAACTTGATGGAGAAAATCTTATTGCACCTGTCTTTTCTGTTCCCAAAAATTGATGAGCGAGAGGTGCACAAAATAGTCCTACACGGCACTCAATTTGATATTCGTCAAAAAGTATTTGTGCTAAATCTGCATGAGGAATGGTTTTATGAACGATAGAGATCAAGTAGCCTTGCCTGTCTGGTCTTTTCGCTCTCAAAACTTTAAACTTGTCAGACTTTGATAAGTCGTCTAATAATCTAAAAAACCGTTCGTCAGTAAACTGTTTTTTGGGATGATGTTTTAAGCTTGCATTAAGTCCATATACTCCAACAAGGTTTTGAGTACCTGCTTCGAATCTATCAGGGTATATTTCAGGCATTTCATACATTGATGATAAGCTGCCTGTGCCTCCATAAATCAAAGGATCTATATCATCAGGATTTTTGGCATAAAAGCCACCAATTCCCATAGGACCATAAATACTTTTATGAGCAGTAAAAGCGATAAAATCGACATTCCATTCTTTGCCGAGAATTGTGTTTTGTCCTGCAGATTGTGCTACATCAAGCATGATTTTTATGTGTGGGAATGCCTTTCGTATACTTTGAATATCTTGCACCAGCCCATTTACATTGCTTTGGTGATTTATAACCATCAGTCTTGTGTCAGTTCTAACTTGCTCTTTCATTGACTCAATGTCAAGTGTTCCATCTTCAAAAGAATGCAAAAATTCAACACTAATCGCTTTTTCTTCTATCAAATGATGTAAGCATCTTGTAACTGCGTGATGCTCGAGCTGTGAGATGAGCACATGATCACCTTCACGTAAATATGATTGCAAAATTGTATTTATTGCAGTAGTAGCATTAGCAGCAAAGAAAATATTGTCTCCGCTATCTACATTCAATAAATCTGCTATTAATTGCCTGGTTTCATATACAGTTTTAGACACACTTAAGTTCAATTCACCGTAAGTTCTACCATAGTTTCTGCCAATATTATTGACAAAATCTAACATAGCTTCCCCAAGCTCTTTTGGCTTGGGGTAGCTTGTTGCACCATTATCAAAATATTTGTTTTTCATTGTTTTTAAAACCTTATCTCAGTATAAATACTGATTGATTTATTTGTTTCGTTATCACCTTTTATTTTTCCATCGCCATTTTTATCTTCATAACTGAAACGAGTGTCAAAGTTGATCGAAACACCAGAAGATATTTCGTAACCAAACACATAGCCCATAATTGTGCTTGGTGTTTTTAACACTGTAAAATCATGAACGTTATTTTGAGCATAGTAAGCTTTTGCAATAGAAAGTTTTGGTATTGCTGTAATTCCAAATTCACCATTTATTGACTTTGCATTTGTTGTATCACCTCTTAAATCTTGGTATCCGAGATTCAAAAAAGCCAAATCAAAAAGATTTGTATGTATCCCTGCAAAATAACCATCCATAGATTCAACAGCCCCTAACAACTCTTTTTTGGTTATTACTTCTTTACCGAATGTGCGTGCTCTTTCAATCTCGTAAGTTTGGTTGAAATATCCAAATAAGAATTCTTCATTTGCGTGACGATATTCAGCAAAAGTTGTTACAGGACCGAGTTTAAACCTGATACCAGGTAGAGTAAAGCCTAATCCATGATCGATAATCTGGGCTACTTGTGTATAGATATCAAGCTCAACCAAATCTCCTTCAATAAGTGGCATACCTAAATCTGCACCAACAATTGTAACACTTGAGCTTTTGTCTCCATACTTGATTAATTCATCTTTTTCAGTTGGGTCTATAACGCCATTTGCAACTAAAACATCAATTGTTTCTTCGATATTTGGTGCACCTTGAAGATTATGTCTCCATTTGTCTTTTTCAGTTACAAACCTTTTATCATTTGGATATGCATCAATTGCATCAGGATAGCCATCACCATCAGTGTCAAATAAGCCATTATACTGGTTAAAATCACTTGCTATTGTTGCTCCTGCGACAAGCATAAAAGGTAGGTCGTATGATGCTCTTGCACCAATCAGCATGCCAGGCTTATCGGCAAATGCTTCTTTAAAGTTATTGATAAAAAATTCAGTTCCTATACCGCCAAACTTTGTGGAGCCTTCCATACCCAATCTTTTATAAGTGGGGTATTGCACCATATTTGAATAATTGTTTAAAACAATGCCATAGCCAAGATTCACATTTTCCAAACCGCCAACTCTTAGGTATAGTGGATCTCCCTTATGCCCCCAACGAACATAATAAATTTTATCTAAATAATCTTGGAATTCATCCCAATCTTCTTCTCTAACATTTCCTTGATCATCAATATATAATTGAATATCAAGTCCGAAGCCAAGTTTCCAAATAGGGATATCAGCCCTAAAGCCAATATGTTGGTAATTTGTGTTGTTAATTGTTGTTGCTCCAATTATTACTGATCCTGACATTTGATCGTTCTGTGCATTTAAAGTTACAATACTAATTGCAATGATAAATAATGCACTAAATAACTTTAACTTACGCATTGTTCCCCCTCTATTTTTTTTAGTTTATAAAAAACTCCTCGTTTTTCTTTTTTTTCTTCAATAATATCTTGTTCGATCAAGTATCTTAGATACTTATTTATTGTATTGATGTGCAAGTTTGTTAATTTGATTATTTCAGGTTGAGTACAGGGTCGCCTTTTTATTAGGCTCACAATATCATCAATCTCGGTATGTATATGCACAGGAGCCTTATCAGACATAGAAATCTTCGCAATTATTTCAACACTCATAGGCTCGAAAAATGCTTTTATTCTTTCTAAGTTTTCTTTAGTACTGGCAGCTACCCAATCTTCTGTTCCAGGCCTATCTAAAGTATTAATTTGTATTAAATCAGGTTTAATACGTTCACAGGCTTTTTTTATAAGACTTAGCTCTGCTTCTGTATCGTTAAGCCCTTCTATAATAAAAACTTCAAGGTATATCTTTCCATTAAACATTTCTCTAAATCTTACAAGACCCTCAACAATATCAGAGGCTTTAATATCATTTGTAGGGCGATTTATTTTTTTAAAAACATCCTCAGACACTGCATCGAGAGAAGGTAATACCAAATCAATATTTTTAATATCTTCTCTCATCTGAGCATCGCCCAAAAGTGAAGAATTAGTAATTAAAGCTAAAGAATATTGTGGATATTTATCTTTGATATACTTCGTAATCTTTGCAATATCTTTATGTAAAGTTGGCTCACCCGCACCTGAAAATGTAATATAGTCTAATGTTGGTTTATTAGATAAATAAACATCGACTTCATTTAGAATATCATTTGTTTTGATATATTCGTTGCGAATACTTGTTAAATTTGTGGTTCTTCCTGCTTCGCAATATACGCAGTCAAATGAGCAAACTTTGTATGGAATCAAATCTATTCCAAGCGATAAACCAAGTCTTCTCGACAGCACAGGGCCAAATAAATGTTCGTATTTCATATATTTTATACCATTTGATCTACGAATATATTTGCTTTTGCAATTTCTTCTTCTACCTCATTTTCGATATCAGCAAATTTGATTTTTTTCATCTTATTAAGTTGTTTCCATGCAAAAGAAGTGGGTATTTCTCGATATATTCTTTCATGTCTCACAGGATTTACATAATAGTTTGAAATTGTATTTACAATATTAATCAAGCAACACAGCTCTATATTTGCGGTTGCATTTTCAGGTTCATGATGATACTGAATTGCAGATTGTATATGGCTTGGTATTTTCCATTGGTCAGCTAACCAATAACCAAGCTCCATATGAGTTGCACCCAGAACTTTTTGCTCTATTTCATATTCTTGATCTTGTGGGAAAAGCTCCATGTATCTTCTGACATTTACAAATTCTTCATGGAAATATTGGTCAAGAATAATCTTTCCAATATCGTGTATCAAACCTGCTGTAAACTCTTCTCCGTGAAAAGGTATAGAGAATTTTTTTGATAGCCAACGGGCTAAGTGTGCTGTATATATTGAGTGTTTCCAAAAAGCTTGATGATCAAATAGTTTCTCAGTTTCTTTATCAAAGACTTTTATCAATGAAACACCAAGAACTATATTTGTAATTTCATTTACACCCAGAATCACCAGAGCTGTCCTCAGTGTATCGACGCGGTTACGAATACCATAATATGCTGAATTTGCAATCTTTAACACCTTAGTAGTAATAGATTGATCATTACTCATTAAGTCACTTATTTGGCTCATTGAAGTTGATTTTAAGCCTATTACACGAATAAGCTCAGATGCTACAACTGGCAATGTTGGCAAGTCATTAATCCTTGCAAGTACAATTTGAATTTCGTTTATAGATTTTGCCAAAACTTACCTCCTGTGCTTATGACTCTTCTATACTATTTTTTTTAGCTATTAATTGTGAAAAGAACCACCTGTCTTCATCAGTCATTGCATAAATACGTGGTGGAATAGGTACTACTACTCCCTCTTTTTTAAGTCTTTCATATAGCTCGATTTTCATTTGAGCACCACATTTATAAACATTTTCTTTGTTTGCCCAAATACCAACTTTTAGTATTACTTCAGTGTCAGAAAACGCGGATATTGCCACATAAGGAGCAGGATCTTTCAAAGCCAATTCATTTTGGCTAATAACTTCTCTAACAATATCCTGAGCTTTTTGCATATCGCTTTTACCTGAAATACCAATTTCAAAGTCTGTTCTTCTGATTGGATAGCGACTTATGTTGATAAGTTCAGCCTTTATAAGGTTTTCATTTGGAATTCTGATAAAGCGATTATCAAATGTTTTTAACTTAACTGATAACAAGTCTATTGACAGTACAACGCCTACAGTTGACCCAATTTGTATTGTGTCTCCAACGACAAATGATTTTTCTGTAATCATAAACAAGCCGCTGATCAAGTTTGAAAAGCTTGTTTGAGAAGCAAAACCAATTGCCACACCAAATATACCTGCAGCACCAAGCAAAGCAGAAAGCTTAAAGCCAAGTTGGTTTAATGCAGAGACCCATAAGACAGTAAGAAGTGTGTACCAGATTATCCTTTTTACGATCATCTCGCTTTGTGGGGTTAAATGTCTGCTTAAAAGCCTTACAAATATTTTTGTTAATGCTTTTATTAATGGATAACCTATCAATAAAGTGAGTATAAATCTTATAGCTATTGATACAGTGGAAGGTGTAAGCCATTCGCTGATTTGGAAATTTTCTAATAATCCCATTTTATCTCCTTATTTGTTTTTTCTTTACAATGTTAAGCTTTTTCCTAAAAAACTAATTATCACACTATTTATCTTGTTTGTAGCGTTTTATCCAATGCCTTACTTCTAAAACTATAACCTTTTATCACTACAAATCGCATTATAAATTATTCATTATTTTTGTCAAGATTTGAATTTGTATTTTTTTATTTTTATTAGAATTGAGAATATTGATTTATACATTTGTATTTTGTGGGAAAGTCAAGAGCTTGCTTATGTGTTATTATTAAAAATAAACACACCCTATCTTTGTTGTCATATAGCTGTTTAACAGCGAGTTATGATGTCTTTATTGCACGATTTTATATTCAATAGCAAACTATAATTTTTAGTAATTTGCCAATAACGCAAATTTAACTTGACACAAACAATACAATATGTAAAATTTGAAAATATTAATATTGGAGGTAAACGATGAGCTTTTTACAATATCTTCCTTTAGTTGCATCTTTTGCAAAGAATTGGCTTAAAAATAAAGAACATGACAAGCAAATTAGAGATCACGATCAAACAACTGAGAAACTTTCAACAATTGAAAACTTGATAGTTAGGCTTGAAAAAAAACTTAAAGAAACTGACTCTGAGATAGACGATCTAAAAAGACAGGTTTTGCTCAGTAGAACAATTAATATCATTCTTTTTGTATTGCTGATCACTATAAGTTTGCTCACGTATTTAAAATAATTTAAAGACTTTAGCACAATTATCTTTTTTGCTATTACACAAGCTTTTGTTAAAAATTTGAAAATATAATTTGCTTTTCCTGCATTATTCTTTACACTATAAATAAAAGATAAATGGAGGAATTATGGCAATGCTTGATGAAAAAATAGTTAGCCAACTAAAAGAACTTTTTAAAGGATTAGACAAAGAAGTAAACCTTAAATTCTTTACACAAGAATTAGAATGTGCATTTTGCAAAGATACACACAATTTATTGCAAGAAGTTGCTGCATCAAGCGACAAAATCAAACTGGAAGTTTTTGATTTCCAAAAAGATAAAGAAGTTGCAGAGCAGTATAAAATTGATAAAATACCAGCTTTAGTCGTAATGGATGAAAAAGATCGTGGTATTCGCTTTTTTGGAATTCCGTCTGGATATGAATTTACTTCCTTAATCGAATCAATTAAGCTCGTTTCTACAGGTAAACTACAATTAAAAGAGTCAACTAAAGATTTTTTGAACACTGTTAAAAAGCCTGTACATTTACAAGTTTTTGTTACCCCTACATGTCCATATTGCCCACCTGCTGTTGTTCTTGCACATCAAATGGCATATTATAGTGAATACATAAGAGCAGACATGGTTGAAGCATCCGAGTTTAATACTCTTTCAATTAAATACAATGTGCAAGGTGTACCGCGTACTGTCGTTAATGAAACCGAGTTTTTGGAAGGTGCAGCTCCTGAAGAGTATTTGATTGAAAAGATCAAAGCGTTCTTATAAAATTGGAGGCACAAAATGTTTGAATTCAGCTTAAATCTTTCTCAAGAAATAGATAAAAATCAAATATTTGATTTAATTATTGTAGGTGGAGGACCAGCTGGGCTCACAGCTGGTCTCTATGCAGCACGTTATAAATTAAATGTCTTGATGATTGAAAAATCATTTATTTCTGGGGGACAGCTTACTGGTATAGATACAATAGAAAATTACCCTGGTTTTGCTGAACCTGTCTTGGGATCAAAGTTAGCACAAAATATGGCAGAACAAGCAAAAAGCTTTGGGCTAAAATCTATCAATGCTTTTGTTGATTCTCTTGATTTACAAAAAGATATCAAAGAAGTAAAAGTAGGAAATGATATCTACAAAGCAAAAACTATCTTGATTACAACTGGCACATCAAGCGGCAAACTTGGTATTAAACACGAAGATGAATATGTTGGTAAAGGAATCAGTTATTGTGCAACTTGTGATGGACCTATGTTTCCTGACAAAAAAGTTTTAGTGATTGGTGGCGGTAACAACGCAGTAAAAGAAGCTTTATTTATCGCTAAATACGCTAAAGAAGTTATCATTATTCACAGTGGTGAGAAACTTAATGCAGCGGTATCCAATATTGATAAACTTAAAGATGAGCAAAAAATCAAAGTATTACTTAATAGCTCGGTAAAAGCAATTGATTTCAGTGATCTTAAGAATAAAACTTTTGAGATTGAAAACAGTTCAAACAATAAAGTTGAAACAATTACTGCAGATGGTATGTTTATCTTTGTTGGCACTACACCAAATACCAGCCTTGTAGAAGGTCAATTAGAGCTTGAAAAGGGATATATCAAAACTGATTGTTCGCTTCAAACTAATATATCTGGAGTGTTTGCTGCTGGAGACGTTATTGTTAAAGAATTACGCCAAGTAGCGACAGCTGTTGGAGATGGAGCATTAGTAGCATACAAAATCAACAAGTATCTATCTAACTTATAAGACAAATATCTTGTTAAAAGGCTTTATACAGAGGCTGACTCTTTTGTAAATACATCTCTTCATGTATCGTTGTGTTTAGATAATATTGTGTATTTGCTATTTAAAATACGAGTGTGAAGATAAAAGCGTTATTGTGATTGAGTTATAAAAAAAGAGGTGAGCTTTGCTCACCTCTTAAACTTGTTTTTCTATTGCATCTTTTTTAAGATTGTAGTGTATTGTTTTTGTAATGCTGTATTTTTTGTCTGTGTTGCTGCGAGGATAAGCAACTGAACAGGTTCTTTATTGCCATCATCGAGTTCATACCATTGTTTTGCATAATTAAGTAAGTCATTCCATTTTTGTACTTTTGCCAAATGATAGCAGAGAGTGCTCAGATTATCTTCAATCTTTTCTGCTTCATACAGTCTTGTCAAATAATCAGTAGCTTTTTCATCATTATGTTCAGACTGAGCAATATATGCGGCGTTGTTTAATGCATCGACATTTTCTGGCTCTAAAGCGAGTATTTGTTCGAAGTATTCAAGAGATTTAATATTATTTTCGCTATAAAGATAGCTCATGCCCGCAAAGTATAAGTAATCAATATTGTTTGGATCGATTTCGATAAGCTTTTGATAGTACTCTATAGCCTTTTCAAAGTTTCGAGCTTGGTAATATTGATCAGCAATATTTATCAAGATATTTTGATTGTTTGGTTCTTTTTCAAGCAAGATATTAAAATATTCAAGTTGTTTTTCGTTATTTCCTCTTTGACCTTCAATAGCAGCAAGTACTTGATAAACATTTAGTGAGTCTGGTGTTTCATTTACAAGCTTTTTTAAAATAGTTTCAGATTCGTCATATTTTGCTTCTTGAAACAAATCATAGGCATTTTTAAAGATTCTATTCCATTGATTTTTAAGCATTTTGCTTGCTTCTTTTCTGTACATTGGGAAGTGTTCGTAAGATTCCCAATCAGGTATACTCTCAATTGCTTGAATTGTTTTATTGTAATATTTTGCTGATAATTCATATAATTCATCAGCTTTTTGATAGTCATCAAGGGCTTCATTATTGTAGATTCCAGCAATGTTAAACAAGCTTTCTACATGATCAGGGTATTCAACAACAACTTTTAGGTAAAAGTCTAATGCTTTATCAACATTTTTTTGTTGAGCATAGACTTTAGCTGATCTAAGATTGATTTTTGCTTGTCCTTTGATTTTTTGCGATTTGCCTTTGGCGTGCAGGTTAACACTAAAAAATAGAGTTAGCATTAAGCTTATCATTAGTATCAATTTGAACCTTTTCATTGTTCCTCCAATATGTTTTTGTTTATATTTATAATTAATGAGTTTTAGTCAAGCGTTTTATTTCGATCGTTAGGAATATTATAAAAAAATACTATATTAAACCCCATCTTTTTCTTAGGAAGTATTCGCAAGATATTGACAATAAGAATAATAAAACGAATTGCCATTTTTTGTAAAACTGATATTCAATTATTTTTTTTATGAATTGTTTTTCTTGAAGTTTTGGTATGTGGTTGATAATATCAGCTGGTTTTATATAATTTCCTTTGCTTAGATTACTGATCATTGCGAGCATATTTGTGTTTATACCTGTTTCATACAATTCTTTATCCATATCGCTAATAATAAAGGTACCTGTTGTCTTGAGGTGCTTTTCATTTTCAGTAACCTGATAGGTGTATGTGCCTGGTTTTAGAGAGCTTAGTTCAATTTGATATTGGTTGTCAATATAGGGCATGAAGTCTTCTTTTATCGCTTTTTCATTTTGCTTGATGATAATGTTGGGGCTAATATTTGTGAGAGGATAAAACCGTTCATCATAGGCATTTAGTTTAACAATAACTTTTTCACCATATAAATAAGAATTTCTATCAGTAAAAGCATAAAATCGTTCGCTATTTTTACGTGATATCCAGTCAATCAAGCCATTAAAGAAGTTATCATAATCATTATTTGCAGTATATGATTTCCATTTCCAAATATCAAAGCCACAAATATGGAAAATATGCGAATTTAGATATGTTCGATACACAATCCATGGAGACATTGACTCGTTTTCGATGAAAGAGAGAGTGTTTGCTTGATTTGCTAAAGATAGATAATAATAGTTTACAATAGGTGTATTTTGAATATTTTCATTCAATTCTTCAAAAATCTTGTATTGTTCAGCAATCGCAGAGACTCTAAAATTACCCCGATATGAGTTTTTGATATTTGAATAAGCGACAGGCTGTATTTCTTCTAAACCATTGATAGGTAGACCTATTGATATCAAGCCAAAGCCGTCTTCCATTAGTTGTGCAATATCATTTTTCATGGCTTGATTAATTGATAAAGTACCGCTATTGATAATAATCAACGACGAGTATTCTTTGATTTTTGGTTCAGATCGCTGATTAGCTTGATAGAATTGTCTGTTTTTATAAAAGAAAATATCTAAAGAATATCTTTTGCTGTTATGAAAAAGCTGACTAATATAGGTAAGATCATGGTTTAGAATATCGCTGATAATCGCAATTTTTTGTTTTGATTCGACAACTTGAATAGCTCCGCTCATTGTATTATTGTCAAAATAAGTGTCATCTGCACTGTTTACAGTGACAGAAAATGGAAGCAAACCAATTTTATTTAGAACCACATCAAAGTCAATTTCTATGCTTTGTTTGTCTTGAATACTAATTGTTTTTTCTTGGACAATTTTATTTTCAATAATGAGTTGAACATTTGCTTTTGTATTTAAGTTTTCGGAGCTTATGCGCAAATTAATAGTAGAGAGTTCATTTTGATAAGCAGTTTTATTGAACTTTAAATCATCAATTTTAAGGTCTTTTGTATGCTCACTTATGTCCAAATTAAAAGTATAGATAGGAATATCAAATGATGATAAAGATTGCAAGCTTTCGTCATGTATCCAACCATCACTCAAGAGATAAATAGCTTTGGTGTTTCGATATGTATTCTTTTCTTTTATATATTCAAAAAAGGGCATAATATAAGAGCTTTTTTTCTTTAATTGATTGAAATCTGAGAGTTTGAAAGCTTGAAAATCAATGTTTTTAGAATTTAGTATTTTAGTTAAATCATTATTAATTTGTTTAAAGAGATCAGTTTTTTTTTGCTCACTAATCACAATATCCATACTTTCTGAATCATCAACAAGAATAATGACTTTATCATCAATTCTTGTTTTGCTTGTGTAGCGTAGGATTGGATTGAACAAAAGTATGCATAAGATGATTATGTATGTTGAACGTAAAATTATTAAAATAGCCTTTTTAGGTGAAGAAAGAGATGGTGTGCTATTCTTATAAAAGAATGACACACCGATAATTAGCAATATTGAAATTAAATATATCATTAGAATCTAAACTTCATTTGTGCTGAAATAGCGGTACCTTTTGAGCTTTGACCTACAGAGTCATATAATTGAAAGCCAATAGACCCATCCCAATATTTCATTCTTAGTCCAAAACCAAAAGCAGTAATTGAAGGATGAGCGTCATTAGCAAGCATATAGCCAGCTTGCAGTGGAAACATATCAAGTAATTCATATTCAATTCCTATTGAGGTGTCGAGTAGGTCTGATCCAAAAGCGGAAGGTTTTGAGTATTTAGCAAAATCGAGCGAACCTGACAAATTGCCTGCTTTTAGCAAGAATCCAAGTGCATATTTCATAGGTAATTCAGTTGAGAAACTGTTGATTGTGTAGCTTGTGTCTTGTTCAGTAAAAAAGTCTCTATCAAGGTGGGCGACATAGACATCCTCAGCCAAAATAGAGAATTCATGTGCTTCACAGCTGATACTGTTTTTCATTGTGCCCAAAATATTGTCGATTGTCATACCCACAGATAGATTATAAGGTTTTGCATCAATTAATTCTGAAGAAATACCAAACATTGCCTTGTATCCAAAACCTCCTCCATAATGTAATGTTGTATTTTGGTCGAGATTCATACCACCATCACCAGCTCTAAATAGACCTCGAAACTCATCCATTTGTCCAGTTGCACCAGATAAAAAGCTAAAAGAGAAGCCGTATTTTGTTTTGGGTAAATAATCCATACTACTTGGCAATAAATAATTGAGGCTATAGCCACCAAAAGCGAGAGTAATGTCTTGAATTGCTAACAAACTAACGTCATTATCTTTTTTTGTAAACATATAGTCTCTTTCATATTCATTACCATTTAAGATTAATTCTAAGTATTGCTCATCGATTTTTGCATAGGTATTGAATAGTGTACCAAATGATAAGCCAAAATTATTTGAAGCATAGGCAAACAGAATTGTGTTAAATTCGAGGTTGATGTTTAGATTTCCATTCATTTCATTCAAGAGCTGGTCTTTTAAATCTTGAGTGAGATAATCAACCATCAAGTCATTGTATAAATCAATTGAAAATGCGTTATTATACGCTTTAAAGGAGATTGGCAAGATTGTAATTTCAGATTTTGTATTGTAATTTGCTAAGTTTGCTGGGTTCCAGTATATAGCATCAACGCCATTTGCTCTTTGCATAAAACTGCCTGCAAAGGGTGTAGACGAGGGAGTTGAGAAAGCGTTCAACAAAGAGACGCTAATCAATATGCTGATAAAAATTATCCTTTTCATTCTTCCTCCCCGTCACCGTTGATGCGAAGCTTAATATCTAAATTGGATACAATGTTGATTTTATCGTACGAATGCATCAGTGTATTGCCTTCTTCAAAAAAGAATTCCATACCAAAATAGATAGTTTCATTTTCAGAAAATAGCTTTAAATCATCATCACTTAAGGAGAAATCCAGCTCAGCATAATATGGCTCATCTTGTGCACCTGAGTATACAAAATTGTCTTCAAAGGTAATACGCTGCACTCGCGGATCATTGCTAATTAGATCACCATACAAGATCTCTTTATCATCTGTATTTGCCAAATATAGATTGACAGCTGCACCTGCAGTGAATTCATTTTTGAATTTGACCACAAAGCTGACACTCTTTGCATTATCTTTTATTTGATCTCTGTTTGACTTGCTGATAGCTATATCGATCAGCTCTATAGGTCTAATCGCTTCATCAGCGGTAAAGCTTATATCAAAGGGAACAGAAGCAATATATTCACCGAAATAACCTAATCCTTCACTGGCAAAGCCGACACTATTTTCGGGATTTAAGAGAGTAAAAAGAGCATCTACAAGTTCAAAGTAATCAGGAGCAATTTCCATCAGAGTTTCTATTGAGTTTTGAAAAACTAATTTTGTTAAAGTTGAATCTCCTGGACTATCAATACCGTTTATTATTCTTGGGTCAAGCTCGACAATTCTTTCTTCACCACTTCTTGTATTTACAGCTTTAAGCTTAGCAGTAAATTTTGCATCAAAGCCTAATTGACTCCATATATCAAACTTTACTTCTGGGCTGTTCAAGTGAATAGCATTTTCGATATTATCTGGGTAATCAACCTCTATTTCAGTAAAAAAGTTTTCTGCATAAATTGATAAATTATTCACCAAACCTCTAATTTCATAAAAATATAATGGTTGATTATAACTAATCTTAACGTTTGTTAGTAGCATATCGTCGGGTGTATTGGGATCTAAATCAGTTTCGTATAATATGTTTATTGCCAAGTTATCAAGAACTTGCTCTCCACCCTCTTGTTCTATAACATAACCTGCTAAAGAAAAATCATGGGTGCCGTTAAGCTGCGAACTGCTAAAAGTGTAGTTAAATTGTTGTCCATTAGGGTCAAACAATTCTGCGAAAATAATTGTGATAGTTGGGTTATTACTTAAATCAGTATCTTCAAATTCTATAGAGAGGAATCCATCTCTAATTTGTGCAGTTACTACATCAACATCATTTTCTTCATCTGGGTCTTTCAAAGGCAAAAATATATCATAATCATTGCCTGTGATAATTGGAATAAAACCTGTGCCTTCTTCATTTGCTGAGATTTTTAAATCTCCTTCTTCCACAATCGCACCTTGAATTTCTCCTTCAGTATAGAAAAACATAAGTGACTCATCGTCCACGCCAAAGTTAGTACCGTCAACTAAATCACCTGCATAATAGTTTTTGTTCATAAGAGGGACCTTAAAATTTACGTCCCATGACGGTATAACAGGCTTTTTGATATCACAAGCTGTTATTATCAACAGACTCGCGATAATTATCATAAACACGATCCTTTTCATAATACCTCCATTAATCGTATTATATAATTTAAAATAATAATAATAATATTTATATAGTTTTGTCAACTATTATTTTACATGGTAGTTTAAGCTTTAATTGTTTTTCACAAAATTCGAGCACAAATTTCTTATTACCCAAAACCATAGATGCTTCTTTATCAGTGATATGCAGAGTTTTAATGTCGTCTGATAATTTTTGAGATAAAAACATAATACCCCTTGTTATTTCTCCAAAATTCTGATGCCATGGTCCTGCAACAATATCATCTTTATTGATATTTAAATCAGAATGTAGTCCTATTTTGATAATTTTTGTATTTGTGGTATTAATAATTTTTGCTGCCATTATCACAGAATGTAAGGCTGTATTCAAACACCATGCTTGATATTTACCTTGCTGGTACCACTTTTCTAAAGCAGTTCCCTTGAGCACAATAGTTGGATAAATCCTCATAAAACGGGGTTTTAAAGACAGAGCCTTGTTTACAGTTTCAATAAATATATCTGGTGTATCACCAGGTAAACCTGGCATTAACTGAATAGATAAGTCAAAGCCGTGCTCTTGGACCATTTTACATGTATCGAAAGCCTGTTCTGCACTATATTGCCTCTGACTTTTTTCCAACACATGATTATCAAAACTTTGGATTCCAAGCTCAATAGTTTTAACCTTGTTTTCCTGCAAAAAAGCAAGAATTTCGCGGTCAATACAGTCGGGTCTGGTCGATACTCTAAAGAATGTTTTATCGTCGATTAAAGGCGTTATTTGTGTGAAATATTCAAGCTGTTTGTCTTTTTTAAGAGCAGTGAAAGTGCCTCCAAAGAAGGCAATTTCTTTTTCAATATCCTTGTGTTTATTGATAAAGAGTTTGATTTTTTCGATATCAATGCTGTTTGACTTATAATCGGTATGAGTAATAGTTTCTTGTTGACAATAAACACATCTAAAAGGGCATCCATGAAAAGGTATGAATATTGGGTAGATCAGCATAGATTAAGCTTTTTACAAGCGAATAATGCAGCTTTTTGTTGTGCCTCTTTTTTGTTTGGTCCATTTCCTTCTCCAAATTTTTTTGAGAGAATAAAAACTTCCATGAGAAAAACTTTTTGGTGATCTGGACCTGATTCTTTTTTTAAAATATACTGCGGCACACATTGATATTTAGCTTGTGTAAATTCTTGTAAGATACTTTTATAGTTGGTCAAATCGACCAAGAACATTTCTTTTTCATATCCTTTGATAATATAATTAAGTATAAAATCCTTTGCTGCTTCTAAGCCACTGTCAAGATAGATAGCACAAATTAATGCTTCCATTGTGTCAGCAATGATAGACTTTCTTCCTTCACCACCATTTCTACGTTCTTCTTCACTCATTTGCATAAATTCGCCTAAATTGATATTAGCAGCTTTTATAGCTAAAAACTTTTCACAGACGATATTTGATTTTTCTTTTGAAAGGTCACCTTCATCTTTATTGGGGAAATTAGCAAACAAATATTCTGCTACTACTAAGCCAAGTATAGAATCTCCCAAAAACTCCATTCTTTCATATGAAGAACATGAGTCTTCTGTTTCTATTTTTTTATTAAATGAGTCATGTGTTAAAGCAGCAGTAAGCAAGCTCTTATTTTTAAATTTATAATTTATCTGATCTTCAAGTATATTAAGTTTTATTACCCATTCAGGGTCAACATCATAGTCATAAGTATTATTTGACAAATAATTAATTATCTTTTTTATGAGAAGCAAAATAGTCCTTTCTCACACCATATGTTTCAAAATAATTGCGACACTATATATTCAAGAAAGATAGGGGCAAGCGTATGTTTTGCCCCGAAATCTATCAAGTTTTTTTTCATTTAGTAGGGCTAAAGCATTACCATTTCTTGAATATTAAGACTCCGTTATGCCCTCCAAAACCAAGTGAATTGCTGAGAGCATATTCAATATCAACATTTCTTGATTTATCAGTTACATAGTCTAAATCACAATCAGGGTCGGGTGTTTCGTAGTTTATAGTTTGATGAACAATCTTATTTTGTATTGATTTAATGCAAACAATACCTTCCAGAGCTGCAGCAGCACCTAAAGTATGTCCAAACATTGACTTGGAAGAGTTTACTGCCAGTTTGTAAGCATAGTCTCCAAAAACAGTTTTGATAGCAGTAGTTTCATTTTTATCATTAAGAGGTGTAGATGTGCCATGTGCATTTAGATATTGGATATCATTAGGCTGAATACCAGCGTCTTTGATAGCCATTTGCATTGCACGTGCACCACCCTCGCCATTTTCAGCAGGTGCTGTAATATGGTATGCATCGTCAGTTGCACCATATCCGACAATTTCAGCGTATATTTTGGCACCTCTTTTTTTAGCATGTTCCAATTCTTCGAGCACGAGCATTCCTGATCCTTCAGCCATCACAAATCCGTCTCTTCCTGCATCGAATGGTCTGCTGGCGGTTTTTGGGTCATCATTTCTTGTGCTTAGTGCTCTCATAGCACAGAATCCTGCAATTGATAGGGGTGTGACAGCAGCTTCAGCACCTCCCGCAACAGCTATGTCTATATCGCCGTATTGTAGGGATCTCAAAGCTGTGCCAAGTGCATGATTTGCAGATGCACAAGCAGATACGCAATTGAAATTAATTCCTTTAAAATTAAACTCAATTGCAATATAAGCTGCTGCTATGTTTGATATCATTTTTGGTATAAAGAAGGGACTAATTCTTTTGGGTCCTTTTTCAACGAGTTTTCTTGCTTCTTCTTCAAATGAAAGCATTCCACCTATACCTGCACCAGTAATTACGCCTACTCTTTCTGGTTCATAATTACCAGGTTTCAAACCTGCATCTTTCACAGCCTCTCTGGCTGCAATAATAGCATATTGAGTATATGGATCGAGTTTGCCAACTTCCTTTTTCTCAAAATAATTTAAAGGATCGTAATCTTTTATTTCAGCTGCAATTTGAGCAGAATAAACTGATGCATCAAATGATTTGATTGTGTCTATACCACTTACACCTTTTAGAATATTAGCCCAAGTTTCGTCAACTGTATTGCCTATTGGGCTAATTGCCCCGATTCCTGTTACTACTATACGTCGTTTACTCATGAATTACCTCATTTATAATAATAAGTTTTGTGTTTTAATATCAAAAAAAGCTATTACCCAGTTTGTACTGAGTAATAGCCGACAGCATATTAGCTCAAATTTGCGCTAATATAATCAATCGCATCCTGAACTGATCTGATTTTTTCTGAATCTGTATCAGGGATTTCAATGTCAAATTCTTCTTCGAATTTCATTATTAATTCAACTGAGTCTAATGAATCAGCACCTAAATCTTCGATAAAGCGTGCTTTTGGCTGAATTTCGCCTTCATCAACACCCAATTTGTCAATAATAATTTCTTTTACTTTTGCTGCAATATCCATTCTTTCCTCCATTTAGAGTTATTTATTTTATGACATAATCAAGCCGCCATCTACTTGGATAGTCTGACCTGTAATGTATTGTGCCTCATCTGATGCAAGGAATATACATGCGTTTGCAACGTCGACAGGTTTGCCCATTTTTTGTAGAGGTATAGCTTTTGCATAATTTTCAACAACTTCAGCACTGAGCTGTGCTGTCATTTCTGTTTCAATAAAACCAGGTGCAACTGCATTTGCTCTGATATTTCTTGATGCAAATTCTTTGGCAGTTGATTTGGTGAGCCCGATAATACCTGCTTTAGAAGCAGCATAATTACTTTGACCAATATTGCCCATAATGCCAATTACTGATGCGATATTGATAATACTTCCTGCTCTTTGATTTAGCATATATCTTGATACTTTTTGTGTGCAGATAAATGTGCCTTTGAGGTTTACATTAATAACTGCATCCCAATCTGTTTCTTTCATACGCATAATCAAAGTATCTTTTGTAATTCCTGCATTATTTATTAAAACATCTATTCTCTGATGTTTGGCAATAATTTCTTTAAAAGTAGCTTCGACTTGTGATGAATCTGTAACATTAATCACAAAGCCATCTGCTTTAAAACCTTGCTCTTGCAATTTCTTAGAAGCTTGTTGAACTGCATCTTCTGCAATATCTGAGATAATTACTAAAGCACCTTCTTGTGCAAATCTTTCTGCTATAGTAAAGCCAATACCGCGTGCAGAGCCAGTTACAACTACTACTTTACCTTCAAAACGTTTCACAATGCCTCCAATTCTTGTATTACATTTTCAATGTCTTCAAGTTTGTCAATATTCAAAACTTTTGCATTTTTGTTGATTTTACTAATCATACCACTCAAAACCTTTTGTGGTCCAAATTCTATATATAGATTGAGATCTTGTTCGCTTAGATATTCAATGGTTTTAACCCACTGAACTGAACTGGTAACTTGCTCAATCAAATTGTTCTTTATTTTTATTGGGTCAGTCTCAGGCAGAGCATATACATTTGACACAACGGGGATTTCTGTGTTGGCAAAATTAATACTTTCCATTTCTTCGCCCAACCAATGCCCTGCTTTTTCAACAAGCGGTGAATGAAATGGTCCCCCAACTTGCAAGGGCAATACTCTTTTCGCCTTTGCTTCTTTGGCAAATATGCTTGCAAGATCGACTCCTTCTTTTGTTCCTGAAATCACAGTTTGGATAGGAGTATTAAAGTTTGCAGCTACTACTAAAGCTGTTTCTGAAGCTTTATCACATATTTCTTTTACTTGTTCTGGAGATAATCCAAGCACAGCAGACATGGCAAAATCTTGTCCATCATTGGCTTTAATCATAAATTCTCCACGTTTATGAACAAGGAAAAGAGCATCATCAAGTGTCAAAACATTATTTGCTACCAGAGCAGAAAATTCCCCTAAGGAATGTCCAGCCACATAGTCAGGTGTGATATTGAGCTTCTTTTGCAGTTCGTTTAGAGCTACTATACTATGAAAAAGAATTGCAGGTTGTGTAAACTTTGTCTCTTTCAATGTATCTTCTGGTCCATTTAGCATTATATTTTGAAGGTCAAAGCCTGTTTTTTGTTTAAACTGAGCCAAAATACTTTTATATTCATTATTATTATCGATAAAGTCAGCTGCCATACCCACATATTGTGACCCTTGACCAGGGAATACAAATGCTATTTTTTGGTTTTTATAAGACATATTTATTAACTCCTTTGCTTTTATTTGATCAGCAAACTCTAATATCTAAATATTACAGTTCCATAAGTCAAACCAGCACCAAATGCAGTGAGAAGAACAATATCACCTTTTTTGATCTTTCCTTCTTTGATAGCGTCAGTAACAGCCAACGGTATTGAAGAGGAGGAGGTGTTTGCATATTTCTCGATAGTTACTATTACTTTTGATTTTGGTGCTTTGAATTTATCCGCAAGGGCATCGATAATTCTCAAGTTTGCTTGATGAGATACGATCCAGTCCAGATCTTTAACGTCCAAATTATTTAGCTTTAACAAATCAGCACTAACTGAATACATTGATTTCACAGCATGCTTGAAAATCTTATTGCCTTCCATATATATAGTGTGCGCATTTTCTCTTACTGTTTCCAAAGATGCGGGGTATCTTGAGCCACCAGCTTTGTGCATAAGTAGCTCCCATTCACTTGCATCAGCTGTAATTTTGGAGTCAATTATACGAGAGAGTTCATTCTTTTCAGCTCTTTTTAAAATAGCTGCACCTGCACCATCGCCAAATAAAATACATGTACCTCTATCGTCCCAATTTATTGAACGTGTTAATATTTCAACACCAACTACCAAGATATTATTATAAGCACCAGATTCAATGTATCTTCTTGCTATATCAACTGCATAGATAAAGCCTGTACAGCCGGCTGAAATATCAAATGCTGGTATATCTTTAAGCCCAAGTCTTTTTTGTAATATACAGGCAGTTGCTGGAAATGGGTGATCTCCTGAAATTGTTCCAACAATTATCATTTGGATATCTTTGAGGCGTGTGGTTTTGGAGCTATAAATTGCTTGCTCAGCAGCATGAAAAGCCAAATCTGATGCGGCTTCATGAGGTGCACTAAAGCGTCTTTCAAACATGCCTGTTCGAGTTCTGATCCATTCATCAGAGGTATCTACTTTTTTCTCTAAGTCATAATTATTTACAATTTTTTCGGGGACATACGAACCAAAAGAATCAAATTTTGAATTGTATAAGCTCATTTTTTAATTCCTTTCAAAATGCTCTTTAACCTGCTGTATGAAAGCGGTTTCAGATATTTTTGCAGCAAACTTAACTGCATTCTTTATTGCCTTAGCATTTGATCTACCGTGGCCAACAACTGAAATACCATTAAGCCCAACCAACAATGCTCCACCATATTCAGTATGATCAAGCTTTGTTTTCAAATACTTATACACGGGATAAGATAAAAGTGCACCAAGCTTTGCAATCCAATCTTTCTTCATTTGCTCTTTCATAATGTCAAATATTGCAATTGCAGCACCCTCAACACTTTTTAGCATCACATTTCCGACAAAACCATCGCAGACAACCACGTCGGTAATGCCTTTGAGTAAATCCTTACCCTCGATATTGCCAATGAAATTAATGTCTTTACTTTGTGATAGAATATTATAAGCAGCCTTAGTAAGCTCATTTCCTTTTTTGCTTTCTTCTCCAATATTTAGCAAAGAAACCTTTGGAGACTCAATTTCGAAAAGAAATTTGGCATATAAAGAACCAAGAACTGCAAATTGTTCGAGGTGTTGAGGCTCACAATCAACATTTGCCCCTACATCTAAGACAATTTCTTGCCCATAAACAGTTGGAAATGTCAATGCAATTGCAGGTCTTGAAACATTCTTTATTCTGCCATAGGTAAAAAGCGAGGCAGCCATCATGGCTCCTGTATTACCTGCACTGACAGCAGCACTGGCTATCTTGTCTTTATGCAGTTGTAAAGCTGTAACCATAGATGAGTTTTTCTTTTTACGAGCAGCTTGGCTTGCCTCTTCTTCCATACTGATAACATCACAAGCATGGACAATCTCGATTCGGCTTTTATCATAGATATACTTATCTAAATGCCGACTCAACTCATCTTCTTTGCCTACTAAAAATATCTTTTCGCAAACATTCTCTTTAATAGCCAATACAGCACCCTCTACTTCTGCAAAAGGACAATTGTCGCTACCGTAAGCGTCTAATGCAATTTTCATTATTGCTTCGCTTCTAAGATTTGTTTTCCCTTATAAAAACCACATTTTGAGCACACATAGTGAGGTCTTGTTGGTTCACTACAGTTGGGGCAATTGCTCCAGCTTGGAATGCTTAATGCATCGTGTGTTCTTCTTTTATCTCGTCTTGCTTTTGATGTCTTTCTTTTTGGTACAGCCATCTTGATCTCCTTTCGAATAAATATAAAATTACAATGTTAATCACTAAATTTATCTTAGCAAATATTGTCAAGTAATTTACTAAAACTTAATGATTTTTGATACAAACATGCCTATAATCTCTTTATTATCGGTAGTTCTGAATCAAACTCAATTTCTCTTATTGTCATGCTTTTTATTATCCTTTGTATAACATTTTTGCCTATTTCTTCATTTTCACAATAAACATAACCAATTAATTCGCCTTTTTCCAAACGATCTCCCTGCTTTTTGTAAAACTCGCAGCCTGATCGATAATCTAATTTCGATTCTAATACCCGTCTGCCTGCAGATATTTCTACTAAGGCATAGCCAATTTCCTGTGAATTGATATGATGAACATAGCCTTGCTGATCGGATATTATTGCAAGCTTGTGCTTGCTGGTTCCAAAAAGGCTATAGTCTTCAATGATATTAGCTTTTGCACCTTGATTTTCTAACATTTTTATAAATTTATCCAAAGCCTTGCCACTGTCGATAACGTGATTTATCTTGTTTATTGCGTCATCTTTGTCATTTGCAAGTTTGCTTATGATCAGCATTTGGCTGGCTAATTCATTAGTGATGATCTCCAAATCTTCAACTTTTTTGCCTTTTAGATAATCAATACACTCAATTATCTCTAAAGCGTTTCCTATTTTATGACCAATTGGAGAGTTCATCGAAGTAAAAACAACTTTTACCGCCTGATCAAAAGCATTACCTGTATTAATCAAACTATGAGCCAAAGCCTCTGCATCAGACATATTTTTCATAAAGGCACCAGCACCAACTTTTAGGTCAATGACGAGGTTTTTTGCTCCTTCAGCTATTTTTTTACTCATTACGCTTGCTGTGATTAAAGCACGGCTTTCGACTGTGCCGCTCACATCGCGCAAAGCATATATCTTTTTATCAGCTGGAACGAGATTTTCTGATTGAGCAATAATAGCTAAGCCACTATCAATCACCATTTTCTTAAAATCATGCTCTGAAAAGTATGTATTAAAGCCAGGTATTGACTCAAGTTTGTCCAGCGTGCCTCCTGTGTGCCCCAAGCCTCTGCCAGATATCATGGGCACATATCCACCGCAAGCAGCTACTATAGGTGCTAAGATTATAGAGATTTTGTCTCCAACACCACCTGTTGAGTGCTTATCAACGGTAATAAGATCATCTCCAAAGTCTATTCTTATACCAGACTCAATATATGAAGCTGTTAAGTCAATTATCTCGCTCATTTCCATATCTTTAAAGAAAATACTCATCAACAATGCAGACATTTGATACTCAGTTACATTGCCATCAATATAATTAGAGATCATAAAAGAGATTTCTTTTTTATTTAAGATACCACCGTTTCTTTTTTTTATAATAAGTTCAACTGGGTTGAAGCTCATTTAACTCTCCATTCTCAGTAATATTAGTAAAACATAATGCGGTTAGCAATCATGCTAACCGCTTTTTTTTATGCTTAAATCATTGATTTTAATAAATCACCCAATGCCTTTACACCAGTGTCGATTTGCTCTATTGATGGATACGAGAAGTTTAGGCGTAAAGCATTATATCTTTCGTGGTTGCTTGGGTAAAATTTGCTCCCTGGAATAAATGAGATTTTCATTTCTTTTGCTTTTTCAAAAAGCTCATCTGTATTGATATGTTCGGGGCATGTGAGCCAAATAAAGATACCACCCTCAATTTGAGGCCATTTAACTTCTTTTGGCATATACTTTTCAAGAGCTTTAAGCATCGCATCCATATATGGAGCATAAAACTCTTGAATCTTTTTGACATGAGGATTGAGCTTGTCTTTTTGCATGTATTTTGCTACTGCACGCTCTGCAACACAGTTCGGGCTTACAATTACCTTTTGCAACCATGATATCATTGGCTGAATCAAATCATTATCTGCAAGCACATAAGCGACACGCAGGCCAGGTCCCAATATTTTAGAAAATGATTTTACAACTGTTACGACTTTGGAATTATTGTAGTTTTCGCGAGCTATATCATACAAACCTTTAATAAATTCTCCTGTATATCTGAGCTGGCTATATGGATCGTCTTCCAGAATCAAGATTGAATTCTTGATTGCTATCTTTATCAAGTCATGACGTCTTTGCAAACTCATCGTAACACCAGTTGGATTGTGAAAATCAGGTATTGTATAAATAAATTTAACTGTTTTATTCTCTGCTTTTAGCTTGGCAAGCAACTCTTCCAGCTCTTCAATATTTATACCCTCATCATCCAAAGATACGGGGATTACTTCGGCTCCTGCTGCTTCAAATGCGACAAGTGTACCCAAAAAGCTGGGTCCTTCACAAATAATGACATCACCAGGATTGATCATCGTTTGTGTAAAATAGAAAATTCCATTTGTTGCACCATCTACTATTAAAATTTCATTTTCTTTAAGATAGTCTTTATTTTCCCATTTTTTGATTTCTGCTTTCAAAAAATTGTCGCCCTCAC
This sequence comes from Candidatus Cloacimonadota bacterium, assembly GCA_020532185.1. GTDB lineage: Bacteria > Cloacimonadota > Cloacimonadia > Cloacimonadales > WRIO01 > JAGOCT01. The sequence goes on from JAJBBH010000051.1 coordinate 29,095, forward strand.
TTGCACCATATTGCAAAATATCAGTACCGTCAGATTCAACTACTTCTTTAAAAATCTCTGCTAATTCACTAACTGGAAATGTTGCTGGAGAGGGAAAACCACCTGCAAAAGAAATCAAACCAGGTATCCCCTTTGTGGAAGCCACAAGTTCACGAATCATCGATGATTTCATAGTCGCCGTTGAGTTTGAATACATTGATTTTAAATCCATCTTTACTCCTATTATATTTTTTATTTTATTTTAAGCATATTATATTTAAATGGGATAATCAGTCAAACAATATTTTGCCTTTGTTGAAAATTAGTAAAAATCAATCTCTTTGGTTTTTCTTTTTAAGTTTGCACATTAGTTTTCAAACTGCTGTTTACCAATCTTCTTAGCGCAAACATTCTTTATTAAAAAGACTTCGAAGATACCCTATATCGTGTTCAAAATGGAATTAATACTGCTCTTTTTATACTTATTGCCTTATGCAGCTTAAGATTCTTTTATTAACTTATGTGAAAACTGACATAAATATGATAGTTTTGTGGAACAATACCACGAATATATTTACGATCACAATCTTCTTAATTCGTTACCATCCCGTTACCATCCCGTTACTTTCTGCAAGAATGAGAGAGAAACTTAGGGGATATTAAGGAGTAAATAGGGCTTATTCAAATAGTATTTAAAAGTTGCTCAACAATCAGTTTTGTTTTTGTATGCGAATAGATATGTCAGTTTGTAATTATAAAGAAATTAGCATATAAACAGATTTTTATGCTGTTTTATTGTTCAAAATAGTATAAAACAACATATGATAGCTGTTTATATGCTAACAAATTGAATATTATTTTTAACGTTTGTATCCGATATCTTTTAAGAATTTCTTTCTGGCAGTGATATCAGAGTCAAGCTCGATGCTTATTGGAGAGCTTCCATCAATCACACCAAGTACGCCACGTCCTTGTTCAGTTTCTGCCAAAACAACTTGCACAGGATTGCCAGTAGCACAGTAAATATTTGTTACTTCGCGGCATTCTTTAATAGCTGGTAGGACCTGAATAGGAAAGCAGTCTTGCATAATAATAAGAAAAGTATGCCCTGCTGCAAGTTTTTTTTGTATTCTCGCAGCTAAATTAGTCAGTTCATTATCATTTCCATCTTTTCTTACCAAGCAGGGACCAGATGCCTCATTAAAAGCAAGTCCAAATTTGGCATTTGGGGCGGAATTCACCATTGCTTCATAAAGGTCTTCCACAGTTTTAATAAAATGAGATTGTCCATAAATAATATTAGCACCTTCTGGATAGTTAATACTTTCAATTTTAATTTCCATAGAATACTCCTGAGCCTTAGTAGTATAAATTCATTTAGTAATATACAAAAAGTGAAAGACCGTCTTGAAAACGGTCTTAAAACTTATACGATTTTTTTTACAGTATTTCTCTTTAAACAAGCAGTACAGATTTTAATGTTCTTTACTTCGCCATCTATTTCTGCTCTAATTTTTTGCAAATTAGGTAAAAATCTTCTTTTAGAAGCTCTCATTGAGTGAGAGCGAAGATTACCGCTTAAAGGTTTTTTACCGCAAATATCACACATGATTGCCATATTTCACCTTCTCCTTCACTTCTATCTTAATACCAAAAAAACTAAGCATGTATTTTTGGCAAGTAATTTATTTAATTTAGCTATCTTTTATCAAAGGAATATACATTGTAAAGCATGCACCTGAGTTTGGAGTATTACTTACAGTGAGTTTTCCTTTGTGATCTTCGATAATCTTTTTGCTAATTGCCAAGCCCAAACCTGTACCGCCTTTTTTCCCTTTTGTAATAAATGGCTCAAAAAGCGAGTCTATCAAATCTTCGGGAATACCATCGCCTGTATCTTGAACAGATATTTTCAAATAATTATTTTCGATAACTGCCAAAACATGGACAGATTCTCCTTCATCGATAGCTTCTAAAGCATTTTTAATCAAATTAGACAAACAACGTTTGATTCGACTTTCATCAAAAACTACTGTCTGCTTGACTTTATTTATATAGGTAAGGTTGATTTCACGAGACACAGCAATGGCATCCATAATATTCATCAAGTCGTCAAAAAACTTATCAATATTAACTTCTTTTAAGGTTAATGAGCTTTGCTCTCCTTTTGCAAAATCAAGTATTTCTCTGATCATTGCATCAAGTTCTTTTGCTTGGCTTATGATTTTTTTGGTAAACTCTCCAGTTTCTTCATACATTGTCGAGATCAGTTCTGCTGTGAGGATCATGACTGTTATAGGTGTTTTTATATCGTGCACAATTTTGCTTGCTGCTGTGCCAATGGCTGCCATACGGCTTTCTTTGATCATACGATCAACAATCTCAACAAACTTCTGATTTGTGCTTCTCAAGCGGTGCGATATTGTCTTCATAAGGTTGAAAAGCAGCATTGGATAGTGCATGCATAAATCAATAAAGACATTCTTTGTCATCTTTAATAAAGTGGCATTTGTGTGAGCACGAACAGTTGCAGAACGTGGAAAATCATCTACTAAAGCCATTTCGCCAAAGTAGCTATGTGCCTTTAAAATATCTAATTGGGCTTGTGTAGATTCGACTGTTTTGCCGATATGTTTGTTAATCTCAACTTCACCACTAATAATGATATAAAAGCTATCACCAGCGGCAAATTCTTCAAATATTGTTTCTCCAGCAAGATAGTTTTCAATTGTAAAACGAGATGAAATCTCGCTCAATGCTTTATCATCGAGATCAGCAAAAAAGTCCATTTTTTTAATAATTGCTCTTATATCTTTCATTTTTTCTCCAAATAGTTACTTTTATCTTGTAGTATATTAATTATAATAGATATCTTTGTCAACCAATTTTTTTGTATTATGTAATTTTTATTTAAATAAGCTTGAAAGAATACAAATATATGCAATATTTTGTTGACAATATTTTGATAATATATACTCTTTAAATCAGAGGTGTAAATATGATTAGTATTAGTATATTATGTGAAAATCACGTAGGTTTGAATTTAAAAAGAGATTGCATGGCTGAATGGGGTCTGTCTTTTTTTATCGAAGACAAAAGCACTAAAATACTTTTTGATAGTGGTCATACAAACATCTTTTCAAGAAATGCAAATGTTATGGGATTTGACTTGGATAGTATCGATTGTATTGCCCTTTCTCATCACCATTGGGATCACATTAATGGACTATTTCACTGCGAGTTTATTGAAAAAAAAAGACTTATATTACACCCCGAACTTTTGATGCAAATTACTAATGGCGAGCGTAAATACTTGACTAATAAGTTTAAGATAATCGAGTCTGAGAAAGTGTTTAAACTTGCTGAAAATATCTTCTTTTTGGGTGAAATACCACGTGTTACAAATTTTGAGGCTGGCACATATAAGGACAAAGCAATGCTGGACGACACAGCTATAGCTATAAAAACACAAAAAGGCGTAGTTGTTGTAACAGGTTGCTCGCATTCTGGTATTTGCAATATCTGCGAACATGCCAAAAAAGTCACAGGGCAAAGATTACATGCAGTAATAGGTGGTTTTCATTTGACAGAGAATGAGAGGAAATTAGTTGAACAAACAATTGCGTATTTTCATCAAGAACAGCCAGACTTTTTATATCCGATGCACTGCGTAGATTTTGCCACATTATCAAAGTTTCATCAAGAGTTTGGCTGCACTTATCTGGGGTCTGGCGATACAATTGATATAGATAGTGATTTTTAAGAGTTGGATTTGTTTAAATAAACAATAAAATGAATATTTTACAAAGTTCCGCAAATATAAAAAAAAGGTTGACGTGATATCTTATTGAAAGTATTTTGGATTAAAAGAAATATAAAAGGAAACTTATTTGAATAAAGTATATATCGAAACTCTCGGTTGTAAAGTAAACCAATATGAATCGGCAGCTATAATGGATACCCTTGTAAATATGGGCTTTGAAATAGCTGAAAAGGATATAAATGCTGATATTTTAATCTTAAATTCATGTACTGTAACAAATCGTACAGATTTTAAAAGTAGAAATATTATTAGACGTTTTTTGAAGTTGAAATCAGAAAGCCCTGAAAAAATAATAATTGTCAGTGGTTGTTATTTGCAAAGAGAAAAAGAACAAGCAATCGCACTCGGCGATATTGATGCGTTGGTCGATAATAATAGCAAAAGTACGATACCAAGCATTGTAGAACAGATTATCTCAAGTAAAAACACGTTTAATAACAAATATCAACAGGCACATGATTTTGTATGTTTTGACGAATTGCCCTCAAGCTCGATGGGCGAAAAGAGTCGAGCCTTTATTAAAATACAAGATGGCTGTAATTTTTATTGCTCATACTGTGCGATACCCTATGCTCGTGGTAATCCACGCAGTAGAGATCCTGAATCGATTTTGCAGCAGGTGAAAGAAATGATGGATAATGGATATCATGAGTTTGTACTCGCTGGTATAAATCAGGGCTTATATGGCATGGATTTTAAAGTAAAACACCAGTATATTAATAGCCTTGCCGATCTAATACAAGCCATTTGCGATATACCTAACAATAAGAAAATTAGACTGAGTTCTGTAGAGCCACAGCTTTTTACAAATGAACTATTAAGAGTCCTTTACAACAATGATCAAGTATGCCCTCATTTTCATATACCTCTACAGTCAGGCTCTGATAATATCTTAAAAGCTATGAAAAGAAAGTACGACACTCATCTATTTCAAAATCTCGTAAATAATCTTGTGCAAAACAAAGCAAATACAGCACTTGGTATCGATGTGATTGTTGGATTTCCTGGTGAAACTGACGAGCTATTCGAACAAACATACCAATTTTTAAAAGCCCTGCCAATAACATATTTGCATGTGTTTATTTATTCCAAAAGACGGAATACTGTTGCTGCAAATATGCCTCATCAGATAAATGGCAAAATAGCAAAAGAAAGAAGCCAAAAGTTAATAGAATTATCTCAAAAAAAGCTGCATGAATATATAAATAATTTGCTTAATAAAAAAGTTGAATTAACCTGCATTGTCGAGACTTGCGAAGATGGTTATTGTTATGGCATGACAGATCATTTTGTGCGTACTAAGTTCTTTTGCAAAGATCAAAGCATCGAAAAAGGCAGTTTAATAAGCTTAAATCCAATTAAAGCTGAGAGTGATTACATCTTGGCAGAAATGAAGTAATAATGATAGAAATAAAACAGATGAGCGTAGATTTGGGTGGCAAATCAATTCTTGAGAATGTAAGTGTGAATATCAAAGATAATTGCAATACCATGATCTTGGGCAAAAGTGGTAGTGGAAAGAGTGTCTTAATGAAGTCAGCAATCGGCTTTTTCCCTTTAAAACACGGCAATGTCTATATTGATGGTCATTGTATTAATAAGCTTAAACGCAAAGCTTTGAGTGAAATAAGAGTAAATATCGGATATTTATTTCAAAATGCTGCCTTGTTTGACTCGATGAACGTCTATCAAAATGTGGCATTTCCATTGATTGAACACAAGAAATACAGCACAGAACAAGAGGTGGTAAATCGTGTTCAAAAAGCATTGTCTGCTGTACAGCTCGATGATGTAATGTATAAAATGCCTGCTGATTTAAGCGGTGGTATGCGTAAAAGAGTTGGCTTAGCCAGATCAATTATCATGGATCCAAAATATATAATTTACGACGAGCCCACATCAGGGCTTGATCCCGTAACAGCCTCTGAAATAATTGGGTTAATCGGCACTCTACAAAAGCAATTTCAAATGACCAGCATCGTAATCACGCATGACATTGCAGTAGTTGAGAGGCTTGGAGAAAATATCGTAATGCTTAGTGATCGTCAACTTGCTTTTTCTGGAAATTATGATGAGTTTAAAAAGTCAGAAGTGGCGGTTGTGAAAGAGTTTTTGTCGTTTTTTTAATGAATATTAGAATTGGGGGAAAGAAATGAAAACAAATTATAGTTTAAATAAAGACGATTTTGTGGTTGTTCTTACAGGTGCAGGAATAAGTGCAGAATCTGGTATTAAAACCTTTAGAGATAGTGATGGCTTGTGGGAGAATCACCCAGTCGAGGAAGTTGCAACTCCTCAGGGCTATCGAGCAAACCCCAAGCTTGTTTGGGAGTTTTATAAACAAAGATACAATCAGTTAAGCGAGGTTGAGCCAAATCCAGGTCATTTTGCATTAGCAAAGCTCGAAGAATTTCTTGGAGAAAGATTTTGCTTAATCACGCAAAATGTCGATGATTTACATCGTCGAGCAGGCACAAAAAACCTGCTGGAGATGCATGGTCAGTTGACAAGCTGTTTTTGTACAAAATGCAACGAACACTTTGCTGTGAAGGACATTGATTTAGACAAAGATATACCACCATGCTTGTCTTGCGATGGCTTATTAAGACCAGATATTGTCTGGTTTGGTGAAATGCCATATTTTATGGACCAAATCGATGAAGCATTGAGAAAGGCAACATTATTTATGACAATAGGAACGAGTGGACAAGTGTATCCTGCGGCACAATTCCTTCTTTTAGCACGCTCATACGGAATTAGAACTTTGGGCGTAAACCTTACCGAACCGGAAAATAGAAGCTTTATCGAAGAGTTTCATCGTGGAAAATCAGGAGAAGTATTACCAGAGCTTATTGACTTGTTAATAAAGGAGTAAACATGGCAAAGTTTTTAATCACAGGCGGCGATGGAATGTTTGCGTATGCAATCAAAGAACATCCTTTTTTTGCTGAACATACAAGTTATGGATCCAAAGACTTCAATCTTCTCAATTACCAACAAATGGAAGAGCAAATCCAAAAAGATAAGCCTGAATATCTGATTAATTGTGCAGCATACACAAATGTTACAAAAGCTGAAACCGAGCAAGAGCTTGCTTATAAAGTTAATGCAGAGGCAGTGAAAGATTTGACTGAATTGTCAAACAAATATGACTTTCGCTTAGTTCAGATAAGCACTGATTTTGTGTTCAAAGGAAATGACTATATTGCAAAGAAAGAAAGCGACCCAATAGATCCAGTAAATATTTATGGTGAGTCAAAAGCAGTAGGGGAAGTTTTTGTAATAAGCCATGCTCATAACTGTCTGATTTTTCGCGTATCTTGGCTTTTTGGTCCCAAAGGCAACAACTTTATTTCGAATATTGCTGAGCTGATTAAAACAAGAGATGAGCTTAATGTCATATCTGATCAATATGGCAGATTGACCTACACTATCGATGCAGCTGATGCCCTTGCAAAGCTGATAAAAAATAGTGCTACTGGCATCTATCATTTTGCGAATGAGGGAATTGCCTCAAGATTTCAAATCGCCTTAGATATCGAGCTATTGCTGAATAAATATGGCTTTGCAACAAAAAGCTTTATCAAACCTATTTTGGCAAAAGAGTATATAGATAAAACACCACGTCCAACTTTCTCTATTCTTGATACAGAAAAGATCGAAAAAACCCTTGATATAAAAATTCGAAACTGGAAAGAAGCCTTAGCTGATTTTCTAAAAGTATAATAGGCAGCATTTTTCTTCTATTCAAACTAATAAATAAAACAATATTTGCTTTTTATGAAAAATAGTTTATTGTATTAATAAGAGGATTTATAAATGGTAATTACAACATATTTTGCAAGCGCGGAAAGATCTCCGCAAAGCGTCATTTTCAAAAATAATGATTTATTAAAAAAGCAAACTAATATTGCCAATATGCTCGAGGCAATTCCTACTCCAGTTGTTTTGCTAAACAGGCATATGCAGGCAGTATATTGCAATCAATCATTTTTTAAATTATTAGACAATTACGAAGAGAATGAAATGCTTGGCAAAAGGCTTGGCGAGATTGTCATGTGTGAAAACAGCCAAGAGGGTCCATCAGGATGCGGTACTCATCAATTTTGCAAATACTGCCCAGCATTGTCTACTATTATGGATGGTTTAGACGGAAAAAAAGCACAACAAGAATGCAGGATTAGCACTCTTGTGGATGGGAAGCATGACTTTCTTGAGCTAAAAGTAAGCTCAAGCCCTATCTCATTAGATGGTGATAACTACGTATGTCTTGCAGTTCAAGATGTCTCAAGTATCAAACGCCAGTACTTGATGGAGCGTATTTTTATTCACGATATCGCAAATACAGCCACAATTATCCAAGTAACATCTGACTTATTAAAAAACATTTATGCTAATGAAAAAACTTCCTATTTTGATAATCTTGCAAGTGTCTCAACACAGCTTTCTGAAGAAATTAAGTCGCATAGAGACTTACTTTTAGCTGAAAGTGATGAACTTAAAGTAAGTTTTGCAACTGTTGAATCAAGTCTTGGCTTGTTAAAAGTGTTTAGAGATAAGTATCTGGTGCACGAGATTGCCAAAGATAAAGACTTGATAATCAGCAAAGATTCAAAAGATATCGAATTTAGAACTGACGTTGCTTTGCTGAAAAGAGTCTATAGTAATATGGTCAAAAATGCTCTTGAAGCAGCGGTTGCTGGAGATAAAGTTGTTATTGGTTGCACAAAATCCGAAGAAGGTAAAATATGCTTTTTTACTAAAAACCCACAAGTTATTAGTAAAGAAATAAAAGAAAAACTCTTTGTCCCTTATGTCTCAACAAAAGGTGCTAATCGTGGTTTAGGCACTTATAGTATCAAGCTCTTAACAGAAAACTACCTACGAGGCACTGTACATGTAGAGTCAGAAGAAGGTTTGGGAACGACCTTTTCCGTAAGCCTACCAATAAAAGGCTAAAAGTCTTATAAAGAAAAACTCCCTTAAAAGGGAGTTTTTTTTATATCTTTATTTTTCAATCTTCTTTAATAACAATCCCCAACTCTTTCAACTGTTTGTCATCAACAAATGAAGGGCATTGGCTCATCAAATCAACTGCTCGCAGAGTTTTTGGAAATGCTATCACATCACGAAGTGATTCTGCTTTTGTCAAGATCATGACCAGTCTATCGAGCCCTGGTGCAATTCCGCCATGTGGAGGTGTGCCATATTTCAGGGCATTGATAAAAAAGCCAAACTTATCAGCGAGGTCTTCTTCTTTAAACCCAAGCACATCAAATATTTTCTTTTGAATATCCCAGCGATGGCATCTAATACTGCCAGAAGAAAGTTCCATACCATTACACACCATATCGTATAACTGACCTTTTATCTCGCCATATTTACTCTCATCATCGAGATATGGGATATGCTCTTCTTTTGGCAAAGAAAACATATGATGAGCTGGCTCCCATCTTTTATTATCATCGTCATATTCAAATAAGGGGAAATCTGTAATCCAGCAGAATGCAAAGTCATTTTCATCATAAAGCTTCAGCTCTTTACCAAAGTGGTTTCTGATACCTGCAAGCACTTTATAGACAATCTTATTGGTGTCTGCAGCAAACAAAATCAAATCATTTGCTTCTGCCTTGCTCTTTTCTTTGATAGCATTTATTTCTTCTTCGCTTAAAAACTTTGTAATACCGCCGTCAAAGCCTGTCTCTGTTACCTTTACAAATGCTAAGCCTTTACCGTCAAGATGTTTGGCTATTGCTGTCAACTCGTCAATTTGTTTACGACTATAATGTGCACAATTTGGTGCCACAACGCATCTCACTGAGCCTTTAGCCTCAAGTGCTGACTTGAACACTTGAAATTCTGAATTAGCTATACAGTCAGACACATCAACCAATTCCATGCCAAAGCGCAAGTCAGGTTTATCAATCCCAAACCTATCCATAGCTTCTTGCCAGGTAAGCCTTATAAATGGAGATTTCAAATCATAGTTGATCACTTTTTTAAAGATATAAGCAAAAAGACCTTCCATAAGCTCAAATATCTCGTCTTGTGTCGCAAAGCTCATCTCTATATCAAGTTGTGTAAACTCTGGTTGCCTATCTGCACGCAAGTCTTCATCACGAAAGCAGCGTGCTATTTGAAAATATCTATCCATACCAGATATCATCAATAACTGTTTATAAATTTGAGGTGATTGTGGCAAAGCAAAGAATTTACCTCGATGAACACGGCTTGGCACGAGATAGTCTCTTGCTCCTTCTGGTGTGCTTTTCATCAAAATAGGTGTTTCAATCTCATAAAAAGACTCTTTAGATAAATATTCTCTTATTGCTAAAGTGATATCATGTCTCATAATTAAGTTTTTCTGTAAAACTTGTCGCCTCAAATCAAGATATCTGTATGTAAGCCGCAAATCTTCTTCTGCCAACACATTATCATCGAGCTGTATTGGCAAAGGTGCACTATCATTCAATAATAATGCCTCATTAACCAACAACTCAATCATCCCGGTTTTCATATTTGGGTTTGCATTTTTACCTTCTCTTGGGCGAACTAAACCTCTCACCGCAATCACAAATTCATTTCTTACACCTTTTGCAATCTCATAAGGCTGCTTTATTTCGGGTGCAAATACACATTGCACAATACCTCTTACATCACGTAAGTCAATAAAAATTAAGGCTCCTAAGTCTCTTCTGCGATGCACCCAGCCCATCAGGACAATCTCTTTTCCCTCTAAGGTCTCATTTATATCTCCACAGTAATTAGTTCGTTTCCAATTACTCATTAAGTTTAACATATAAACCTCACTTCAATTTATTTTATTCTCTGAAAAGTAATCTCTTTATTATTAAACACAAATATCAGCTGTTTTACACTTCCCTTAACTTTGGGAAAATAGATAACACCTTGCTTCGAAGCACGTGGCAATATCTCTCCAAAAGCGAATGAATCAAGCATAATATTCCTTTGCACCAAAGCCCTTTTTTGCAATATTTGTTGCTGTGTCTGTGCTGACATCAAAAAGCGGTCAATATACAGTTCTTCATTTTGCATCATTATATCCAACACATATTCATAATCTTGTACGTCAACTTGATTCCTATCCTCATCTAACAAGGCAAAACTTGATGGCGATATTTTATATGCTGTATCTGTATTATTTTGAACCTTTACCCAAAATGTCGAATAATGATCTGATAAATACTGCGGCTCTTTAACCCACATTTGCTCCGCAACTGTAAGAACTATATCATTTTCTTTGTAAATAGCGATATCATCACTTACAATCAAGCCAGGAGCTTGCACTGGAAGAAACTTTGTAGCACAAGCTGTAAATAGCAGAGCAATAGCGATATACAGGCAGCATAAAAACTGCCTGCTATATCTTTTAAAACTTTTATTCATCCTCTTCTTCTGGATTATTATCTTCATCATTTTCTTCTTCTAATGGGTTTAAGATCACGTCATCATCGCTATCATCGTCGTCTTCCAAATCCACATTTTTCTGCTCTAATTCTTTAAGAAGTTGTTGTCTTTCCATAACGAGTTTTTCTTGTAATGCAAGGCTTTCATCTTGTTCATCTTCTTTGATAATTGTAACGTCGTGTACAAGATCATCTTCATGCACATTGATCAGCTTAACGCCTTGAGTTCTGCGTCCTTGAAGATTGACTTTATCCACTTTTTGTCTAATAATTATACCATTTCTTGTGATAATCATTAGCTCATCACTATCAGCAACTTCCATCATTGTAACAAGCTTGCCAATTTTTGAAGATTTATCTGAGGCAAAGGCACTCACACCTTTTGAGCCACGTCGTGTCTGAGTATATTCAGAGATTGGAGTACGTTTGCCATATCCTTTTTCTGTTAGAGTCAAAAGATTGCCTTCATCGCTAAGTACGAGCATAGATATTACCTCATCCGACGGTCTCAATCTAATACCCATCACGCCTGCAGTATTTCGTGCTGTCGAGCGAATCTCTGTTTCTGAGAATCTATTACAGAAACCATCAGCTGTCGCCATAGCAATATAGCTTTGACCATCAGAGATACGTGCATCGATTAATTCATCATCTTCTTTTAAATTTATAGCAATAATGCCTTTTGCACGTGGTCTCGAATATGCTGATATTGCTGTTTTCTTGATCAAACCTTTTTTAGTAGCCATTACAATATAATAATCATCTCGCAAGTTGTCGCAGGTTACTAATGTTTTTATCTTTTCATCTGGTGCAAGTTCGAGCAGATTAACAATAGCTTTTCCGCGTGCTTTCTTGCCAGCCTCTGGTATTTCGTGTACTCTCAACCACAGGCATTTACCAAAGTTTGTAAAGAATAAGATATGGTCATGAGTTGATGCCACAAAGATATATTGGATAAAGTCATCTTCTTTGAGATTAGTTCCAGATGAGCCCTTACCACCACGTGCCTGTGTGCGATACAAGTGAATTGGCATTCTTTTGATATATCCTTCATGCGATAGAGTAATCACACATGTTTCATCGGGAATAAGATCAAGGTCTGTAATCTCTGTGCCTTCACTCTTACCTATTTTAGTTCTTCTCTCATCTTTATATTTATCAGAGATTTGCTGTGTTTCTTCTTTGATTATATTCATCCGCAATTCTCTTTTTTCCAATATTTCTCTTAAATCTTTTACTGTTTGCACAATTTCATTATATTCTTGCTCAATCTTATCTCGTTCAAGTCCAGTTAATCTCTGCAATCTCATTTCTAATATTGCTTTTGCTTGGATTTCTGACAAACCAAATTTCTCTTGTAATTGCTCATTAGCTTCTTGAGTTGTTGCAGAAGCTCTTATGGTCGCAATTACCTCGTCAATATTATCAAGTGCGATACGATAACCTTCTAAAATATGCATGCGTGCTTCTGCATTACTGAGCAAGAAACTTGTTCGGCGAACAATTACGTCATGCCTAAAGTTGATAAAATGCTGTATCAAATCTTTCATTGGCAAGACTTCTGGGGCACCATCTACAAGTGCCAAGTTGATCACACCGAAGGTTCCTTGTAATTGTGAATATTTGTAGAGCTTATTTAATACTGTTTGTGCATCAGCATTCTTTTTGACAACAATGACAAGCCTCATTCCTTGTCGTCCAGACTCATCACGTATATCCGAAATGCCTTCGATACGCTTACTTTTTACCAGCTCGACAATACGTTCAATAAGCAATGTCTTATTGACTTGGTATGGTATTTCACTAATCACAATTAACTCTTGATCATGAGCTTTAGTCTCGATTTCAGCTTTACCACGAACACGCACTTTACCACGTCCTGTTGTAAAATATTCCATAATGCCTTTTGTGCCGAGTATTGTGCCACCTGTTGGAAAGTCGGGTCCTTTGATATATTGCAGCAGATCGAGTGATTCAAGCTCTGGATTGTCAATAAGAGCTATTATCGCATCGCATACTTCGCCTAAATTGTGTGGTGGCATACTGGTTGCCATTCCAACTGCGATACCAGAGGCTCCATTTACTATCATATTAGGAAATTTGGATGGAAATACTGTCGGCTCTTTTCGTGTATCATCATAGTTTGAACGAAAGTCAACTGTATCTTTTTCAAGATCTTCCATCAAGTCTATTGAGGTTCTTTGCAAACGTGCTTCTGTATAACGCATTGCTGCTGGCGGATCACCGTCTATCGAACCAAAGTTACCCTGTCCATCAACAAGCATATATCGCAAAGCCCATGGCTGTGCCATACGTACCAGAGTTGGATACACAACTGCCTCGCCGTGTGGGTGATAGTTACCTGATGTATCACCTGCTATTTTTGCACATTTACGAAACTGTCCGCCTGGACTTAAGTTTAGCTCGTGCATTGAATAAAGTATTCTTCTTTGCGATGGCTTTAATCCATCACGAACATCAGGCAATGCACGCGATACAATTACGCTCATCGAATAATTCATATATGATTTTTTGAGCTCTTCATCTATTTCAACTGAAATTACTCTCGATTTATGGTCTATCATTTATTTTAATCCTCCATTCTTGTTAGACAAGCTTTAAACATCAAGATCTGATACATATTTTGCATTCTCCTCGATAAATTTACGACGAGGCTCGACTTCATCACCCATCAAAACTGTAAACATTCTGTCTGCCTCAATGGCATCATCTATTCTCACATGAACAATAAGGCGACGATCTGGGTCCATAGTTGTTTCCCACAATTGCTCTGGGTTCATCTCACCAAGACCTTTATAACGTTGAATCATAACGCCTTTTCCACCAAGCTCTTCAATTGCGGCATCGCGCTCTTCCTCGTCATACACATATATCTTTTGCTTACCTTTTCTAACCAAATACAATGGTGGCTTTGCGATATAAACATGCCCATAATCAATTAAAGGTCTCATATATCTAAAGAAAAAAGTAAGAAGTAGGGTGCAAATATGGGCTCCGTCAACGTCTGCGTCCGCCATGATGATTATCTTATTATAACGCAGCTTTGTTATATCAAATTCATCGCCAATACCAGCTCCTAACGCCAAAATTACAGGAGATATCTTGTCATTATTCAAAACTCTATCAATACGTGCTTTTTCTGTATTGAGCATCTTACCCCATAAGGGCAAAATAGCTTGGATTTCTCTGTCCCTACCTTGTTTTGCTGAGCCGCCCGCCGAATCACCTTCCACCAAAAATAGCTCGGTAATAGTATTGTCTTGCGATGAACAGTCTGCCAATTTACCTGGTAAAGAGCCAGAGTCCAACACTGACTTACGCCTTGTTAGCTCACGTGCACGTCGTGCTGCTTCGCGTGATCGTGCACCCAATATTGCCTTATTTGCAATAACTTTTGCTTCTTGTGGGTTCTCTTCAAAAAAGGTGGTCAACCGCTCATAAACTATTGAGTTGACTATGCCATCTACTTCTGAGTTTTGCAGCTTTGTCTTGGTTTGCCCTTCAAACTGTGGTTGTGGCAGCTTTATTGACAATACTGCAGTAATTCCTTCGCGTATATCATCTCCATTAGGCAATACTTTTTCATTTTTATCCATACCAGTATGCTTGATATAATTGTTTACGGCACGAGTCAAGCCTGTTTTAAAGCCACTCAAATGCGTACCGCCCTCAATTGTATTTATATTATTTGCAAATGAATATATGTTTTCTTGAAAACCTTCGTTATATTGTATTGCAACTTCAAAATTTATCTCATCTTTATCGCCATTAATATAAATCGGGTTACTATAAAGTGGTTTTTTGTTCTCATTCAAATAAAGCACAAATTGATTAATTCCGCCTTCGAAATGAAAATCATGATATTTGTCTGAACGCTCATCTCTCAAAATTATATTGATACCCTTGTTCAAGAATGCCAATTCTCTAAGCCTTACTGAAAGATATTCAAAACTAAAATTAACTGTCTCAAATATCTCTCTATCAGGTCTAAACTTGATCCATGTTCCAGAGTTTTCGGTTTTACCAATAATCGTCAAATCTGTTACATAAGCACCTCTTTCAAATTTCTGGCTATATAAATTGCCATTTTTTGAAATTCTAACTTCAAAGTTTTCTGCCAAAGCGTTTACAACCGATACACCAACACCGTGCAAGCCTCCAGATACCTTATAAGTCTTATCGTCAAATTTGCCTCCTGCGTGCAAAACTGTCAACACAACTGTTACAGCTGGCAAATTCATTTCATGATGCATATCTACGGGTATTCCGCGCCCATTATCTTCGATAATCACGCTGCCATCATTAGTAATTGTTACCTGAATTTTATCACAAAAGCCTGCAAGTGCTTCGTCAATCGAGTTATCCACAACTTCATATACTAAATGATGCAGCCCACGTTCGCTTGTGCCGCCAATATACATGGCTGGTCTTTTTCTAACGGCTTCCAGACCCTTCAATACCTTGATACTGTCGGCTTCATATTTACTTGTAGTCATATTATCCTCTTTTTCCTATCTGAACACTACAAATGTTCCTTAATTAATCCTATAAAGACAATCTATCATATCTCTTTTTCTGTCAATATTTTTTTTCATTTTTTGATATTTTTTAAGCTCTTATACAAAGAGTCTTAACTGCCTATTTAACACATGATTATAGGATTATTACTTTTTATATTATTCTCGCTAAATTTTAGCTGTATTTATCTTGCTAAAAATCACGCTCTTTCAATAAATATAGTCGTCAAAACTGGGATCATAAGGGTAAGCATCATCATCGAGATCAAAAAGCGACTTTTTGCCTTTACTGATGATTACTGTCAATGAAGCTCCTGATTTAGCTGCCTCTCCTGCCAAAGGGATAGTACGAATCACATAATCCTTACGAATTATATCAGAATATTCATATACCAAACTATCTATCTCCAATTCATTTTTCCTTAATAATTGCTCTATATCGTCTTTAAACACATTGCTGAAATCGGGTATCTTAAAGCTCTTTTCTCCCAAACTCAAGGTTACAGATATCGTCCTATCCTCATAAATCTTTTTGCCAGAATAGGGCTTTTGTGAAACAATATATTTCTCTGGTAATTCGTTATATTCATAGTCAGACACTGCAATATAGAGCTTTAGATTGCTACAAATTTTCTTTGCTTCTTCATAATTAAGACCGACAAGAGCAGGCACATCTACTTCTGCTTTGTTTTTTACCAAATAATTCATCGCTATATTAACTATCAGAAGCCCTAATACAAAAACTATAATAAAAATGATTACTGATACAATAAAAGCTTTGAACTTCATATATAGTCCTTAATTGTCCTGTTTTCTCATTTTAGCAGCAAAGGCACCATCTATATGGTGTATATGTGGAACAGTCTTTAAATACTTGTTATTGACGTATATTGGAGGTATAAATGAGGCTGCATCTATCAGCTCAAAACTCTTATTCTGCGATAAAAACTTCTCTATCTGTGCCTCATTCTCATCGTCATTGATAGTACAAGTGCTATAAACCAAATAACCACCAGGCTTTACAAACTGAGATGCTGTCTGCAATGCCTTCTCTTGAAGCTTGATCAGCTCATCTATATTTTGTCGTTCTTGCCAGCGTAATTCAGCTTTTTTCTGAAATACGCCCCAACCAGAGCAAGGCACATCAATCAATACTCGATCATAAGCTGGGGCAACAGGTCCAAACTTAAATGCATCCTCAACAATGATTTTCACATTGTTCGCACCCAATCTTTCCATCGTTTTCTTCATTTCTTTGGCTTTATTAGGTATCTTATCAACTGCAACAATCTCGCCTGTATTTTTCATCAATTCAGCAATATAACCTGCTTTGCCACCGCGTCCAGCAAACAAATCCAAGATGCTCTCATTTTCTTTGGGATCCAGCAAGTCAATTACCATTGCTGACGACACATCTTGAACAGTAAAATAACCCTCATCAAAAGCTACATCGTTCAGGATATCACTTGCCTGTTCAGAAGTCATCATATTTACACATGCATTATGCTCCATGAGTTGCACGTTTTTCTTCGCAAAATAAGCAATCAGTTTCTTTTTATTGGTTGCCAGCTGATTGACACGCAAGTTCAATTTTGGTGCCTCATTATAATACATTGCCAAATATTCAACTTGATCTTCAGGCATTCTTTTTAGCCATTGCTCTATGATAAAGACAGGGTAGGAATGCTCATAAGCGATTCTCTGTGCTACATCTTCTGGATACACAATTTTTGGATTGCGTTGATATTCTCTCAACACAGCATTGACAAAGTTTGCCACCGCCTCTTTGAAAAGCTTTTTAGCAAGCTCAACTGATTCATTGACTGCCGCATGTTCCGGTATTGAGTCACAATAAATCAACTGATAAAACGCAAGGTATAAGAGGCATTTTATCCGAATATCTGTATTTTTATATTTTTCTGCTTCTGTAAACTGTTGCACAATATAGTCAAGATTCCCTCTCATCTTGATTACACCTTTCACAAGAACGTATAAGAGATCTGGGTTTTCCACTTTATCTCTCAATTTCTTGATAGATTGTCCTAATAATTTATCAGAAAACAAATTATTTCTAATAACTTTAATTATTATATTCAGTGCTTCTTCTCTTAATATCATAATTCATTCCTTTTTTGATAAAGATGTTTAATTGACTGTTTGAGAATTTCTTGCGAACTTGAGTCTTTGGCAAATTTTAGCTCTCGAAATGCTCTATTTATCTCGTAAATTTTATAGCCAAGAGCCAATAATGCTGCTTCTGCTTCTCTAAATTTATCTTCGCTTAATTCAGCTATTATTTCTGAACTTATATCGCCTATATCGATTTCTTTTATTTTATCTTTCAGTTCAATAATCATCTTCTGTGCTGTTTTATTGCCCAAGCCTGGTGCAGAGGTGAGCAACTTCAAGTTTTCTGTATGTATTGAGCTGACAAAATCTACTACTGAGAGTGTGGATAAAATTGATAATGCTGTGCGGGGACCAATGCGGTTGATTGTGATTAAAAGCTTAAACAAGTCTTTTTCGGGGCTTGTCCAAAAGCCATATATACGGCTACCCTCTTCTGAATTGTAATGAACATGAGTAAAAAGCTTGACGTGTTCATTTTCTGTTGGCAAGCAGTCAAATGTGCTTAATGGGATTTTTAATTCATAACCTATTCCATTGCAGTCGATTATTGCTATTCCAGGAGATTTCTCTGCTAAAATACCTGATAAATATGCAAACATGGCACTCCTTCTTGAAATATATTTTCCACAGCTATTATATGAAATAACTCTATTCTCAGAATATATTTCATATTACTTATATGAACTAATATTTTTTCTTTTGTCAATCTTTTTTCCTATATTATTTTAATCAATGTGCAAAAAGTTTGAACTTTTCTTTGTTATACATGCACAAAGCTACTGCTAAGGCATCTGAGGCATCAAAAGTTATAACTGTTTCTTTCAAACGCAAAATTGATTGAACCATATACAAGACTTGTTTTTTGGATGCACTGCCTGTTCCAACTACTGATTTTTTGATCTCGCGTGGTGAATACTCAAAGCAAGGTATGCCATATTCTGCCAAAAGTAATAAGATTACGCCTCTGACATGCCCTAAGGTAAAGCTTGATTGTACGTTTTTGGCATAAAAAATAGTCTCTACTGCTGCAAAATCGGGCTTATTTTGCTCAATCATCTTTTTTAATTCGTGGTACACAACCAATAAACGGTCCGATAGAGAGTCTCGATCTTTATTCTTGATCACGCCACATCCTGCTGCAAGGATTTGGTGCTTATTTACCTCTAAAAAGCCATAACCACAGTATCGACTACCTGGATCAATTCCCATCAAAATCATCAATTACCTTTCATCAATAAAAACACAATTATTTTAAAACAACAAAAATACCAAGCTTAAACATACATCAAAAAAACTTAGCCCTCTACTATAATACGCAGGACAAAATGGGGGTTTTGAAAAACAAAATATCATTCATTTTGCAAAGTGGCTTTCAGAACGGTTTTAAAAGCGATTATTTTTTGCTGTTTTCATTTTGATAACAAAATACTCAGCATATCAGGTATGCTTTGTCGCCCATCATCAAGTATCGGAATGATATTATGTTTTTCACCTTTTGAACTTCAAATAAAGCAGAAAAAATAGTTTAATCTAAGCTCAGTTTTTCAAAAACCTCATCTGATATATCAAAGTTTGCATAAACTTTTTGTACATCATCGAGATCTTCTAATTTTTCAATTAGATTAAGCAGCTTTTCTGCAACAGAATCCGCATTAACTGTTGATTTTGGCACACGTGTCAATTCTGCTTTATTAATTTTATAGCCCAATTCTTCAATTGCCACGATAGTTTTACTAAAGTCTACAAGTTGAGTATAGATAAAGAACGCTCCATCTTCACTTTCCATGTCATCTGCACCAGCTTCGATCACATTCATCATTACTTCATCTTCATCCAAGCCCTCTGCATCGATTTCGATCAGCCCTTTTTGTTCAAAATTCCATGCAACAGCACCATTTTCTGCCAAAGTTCCGCCATATTTTGAAAATGCATGACGAACTTCAGCAACTGTACGGTTTTTATTATCTGTCATAGCATCGATAATAATCGCTACGCCAGCCTGTCCATAGCCTTCATAAATGATTTCTTCATAGTTTACACCTTCAATTTCACCTGTACCTCTTTTTATTGCTTTGTCAATATTGTCTTTTGGCATATTTGCCCCTCTTGCTGCTTGTACTGCTGTTCTCAAGCGGGGATTGGTTGCCATATCACCACCATCACGTGCTGCCAAAATTATTTCTCTTACCAATCTTGTAAATACCTTGCCTCTTTTTGCGTCTGCAGCACCTTTTTTATGTTTTATCGAGCTCCACTTACTGTGTCCAGCCATAATCTTCCTCCAGTTTGTACTTAGCTTGTAAATGCAAGCTTGTCTTGCACCATATTGATCTTTTTACAAAAACACTCCCCAGTGTTGAGGAGGGGAGTGTTTGTAAATATCTTAAGCATATTAAAGACTACTCGTCCTCACTCTTAAATGCCTCAATAACTGCTTTTGCTATTTCATCGGGTACTTTCTCAAAGTGCGAGAATTTTTGTGTAAACATACCACGACCCTGAGTCAAAGACTTGAGAGCTGGGAAATATGCAAATAACTCTGATAAAGGAACATAAGCCTTTAATATTTGTTTTTTACCTTCTTGTTCCATACCGTTTATTTTGCCACGGCGTGTGGATATATCGCCCATTACATCGCCCATATACTCAGTTGGAATAATGATTTCTACATCGTGAATTGGCTCGAGAAGAATAGGTTTTGCCTGTGTAAAACCATCTTTCAAACACATTGATGACGCTATCTTGAATGCCATCTCTGACGAGTCAACATCATGATAACTACCAAAATAACAGTCAACGCTTATATCCACAACTGGATAGCCTGCCACAATACCCTTTTCCAATGTTTCTGCCAAGCCTTTTTCAATTGCTGGAATAAAGTTGCTTGGTATTACGCCGCCAACAATTGAGTTAATAAATTGGAATCCTTCGCCTCTGCCTGTTGGTGCAATACGGAAATATACTTCACCATATTGACCCTTACCACCAGATTGCTTTTTGTGACGATATTTTGTATCTGCTTTACCCATAATAGTTTCTTTGTATGGGATTTTTGGTGTTTTTAAGTTTGCATCAACTTTATATCTATTTTTCAATCTCTTTTGTACAAGAACTAATTGTTGCTCACCCATTGCTGATAAAACGTTTTCATGGGTTTCCACATTGATCGCTGCGGTAATTGTTGGATCTTCTGCTAATAATCTGGACAGTGCTTGACCTATCTTATCTTCATCGCTTTGGTTTGCTGCTTTGATGGATTGCCAATAAACTGGGCTGGGTAACTCTACTTTTGGATATGCAAGCTTGCTATTAACAGCGACGATTGAGTTTAATCCACGTGCTACTTTCAGCTTTACCAAACCACCAATTTCACCAGCTTTTAATTCTGCAGCATCAGATCTATTCTTGCCTTGAAAAAAGTACATTGATGATACTTTATCTTTTTGGTCTTTTTCGGGAACATATATATCCATTCCAGACTTTAATGTACCTGAATAGACGCGTACGAAAGCAACCTCGCCCATATTTGGATCAACCACTGATTTAAATACATATGCCAATAAATCTCCTGTTGGTGAACAGACTATTTGTTTTTCTGCTCCACCTTCAATTACTTGCATTTCTGCTTTATTTGCTGGTGATGGGAAATATTCAACTATTGCATCCATTAATGCATCAACGCCAGCACCTGTGTTTGCAGAACAACAAAAAGCGGGCACAATATTAGCTTGTGCTAATGCTATCTTGATGCCTTTTGCCAATTCTTCTTCTGAAAGCTCCATTTCTTCAAAAAACTTATCAAGCAATTCTTCACTTGTTTCTGCTACTGCTTCCATCAATGCAAGTCGTGCTTCTTCGAGCTCGTCAGCAAATTCTGCAGGCACGTCTGCAAGCTTGCCATCGATGATAGCCTTGCCTTTAACCACGTCAATCACGCCTTGAAATGTGTTTTCTCTACCCATAGGAATCATTACTGGTGCGATATGAATCCCTGTATTTTCTTTGATACTTTCTAATACTTTAAAATAGTCGGCATGCTCTGAATCCATTTTATTGACAATAATCGCTTTTGCAGATTTTCTGCTTTCAAGTATTTCAATTGACTTTTCGAGACCTACTTCAAAGCCACCAACAGCGTTAGCAACTAATGCAACTGTGTCTGCAGCGGTGCTTGCAGCTATTTGATCGCCAATAAAATCGCCGTAACCAGGTGTATCAATGATATTGATGCGCTTGTTTTTCCAATCGGCATAACCTACTGCCAAGCCTAATGATATGTTTTTTTCAATTTCATCTGCATCATAATCCATTGTAGTGTTACCATCTGATACTTTACCAAGACGGTTTGTCATTTTTGCTATGTACAACATTTGCTCTACTAAACTTGTCTTACCAGCCCCGCTTGAGCCTAAAAACGCTATATTACGAAGAGCATTCATTTCATAATTTTTCATCTTTCCCCCGTTGCTATAATATATATCATTTCTAATCAATAATTTATTATTGCAAAATCTTGTCAATAAAAAAATGTGAAATATGCAAACGAACAACAATGATTTTTTTTTACAACTAACTACAACTAACGAACACTAACTACAACTAACTTTTTTAACAACGAACGAAAACGAACTGCACGAACTATAACGAACTTTTTATTTAACCACTAAGAACACTAAGTTAACAAAGAACACGAAGGATTCAAACCACAAAGAGCACAAAGAGCACAAAGAGGATTATTATTTGCCACGAATCACACGAATAAGACACGAATATTCTTATGAAATCAATTAACTTTAGTGATTGATTAGTGTTATTTATAGCTAATATAATGCCTGATTTTAAGTGCGATATATATCTGATTTCGAGATGGTAACACTACTCACTCGTTCACTCGTTCA
>JAJBBH010000101.1 GCA_020532185.1 Candidatus Cloacimonadota bacterium
ATATTGTGTAGTTTAATATTTTCAAACCTTTTAAGAAGAATAGTGATTAAAATAACAAACTGTAGGGCAGCGGTAATTGAGGTTGCTAACGCAAGCCCTGCATGTTTTAGAGGAAACATTAACACAATATTTAGCAGAATATTTGAAATACAGATAATTATTGCGATTTTAAGAGGTGTTTTTGTGTCTTTATTTGCATAAAAAACGGGTGTTAGCGTTTGATTTAAGCCAAAAAAACTCAAGCCTAAGCAGTAACAAACAAAGGCTTTTACAGTCATGTCTGTCGCTACTATATCAAAATTACCATGTTGAAACAATAAGGTGATAAAATCATGTGCTCCAGCAATCATTAATGCTGTAATTGGCAGCATTAGGTAAAGAATAAATAATATTGAAAAACGCAATGTGGAGGATAATTCATCCCAATCTTTGTTTACTATACTTCTTGAAAAAGACGGCAAAGCAGCTGTTCCTGCTGAGATTCCAATCACGCCTAAAGGCAGTTGCATAATTCTATTACCAAAAGTCAATGCTGAAATGCTACCTATAGGCAAAAACGAAGCTATGAGTGCGTCCATCACAAGATTTACTTCTCTCACTCCCATGCTTAGCATCGACGGGATGAGTCTTTTCCATAACATGCTCATAGCTGATGTTTTCATTCTTAAGATAATGCGGAACTTATATCCGATTTTCTTTAAAAAAGGCAGATTAATTAGAGTTTGTAACAATCCACCAACAAATACACCAATAGCAGCAAAATAAATAAGTTTTGAGGGGTCTTTAATATGTATGGAGGCAACAAGAACGCATGATACCCATGCAATATTTAAAAGTGCAGAAGATAAACCTGTTATAAAGAAATAGTCGTGTGAATTTAAGATGGCAATCATTGTTGAAGATAAGCCAATAAAAAAGAGGTACGGAAAGAGGATATATGATAATTTTATAGCCAAATTTGATGGTGCAGCTTTTAGACCAGGATAAATAAGTTTGACTATGTATGGGGCAAAAACCATTCCAATTACCGACAACACAAGCAGAATTATACTCAATATGCAGAGCAAATTAATAGCAAATAATATCTGGTATTTTCTACCTCTCTTGATACCCATCTCATTATAAATTGGCACAAAAGCTGTTGATAAAGCACCTTCACCAAACAATCTGCGTAAGAGATTAGGTATGTTAAAAGCTATATTAAATGCATCGTTAATAAATGTTGTGCCGAAAAAAGCTGCCATTACCTGGTCGCGCACAAGACCAAGAATGCGGCTTAAAAACACAGCAACTGACATTATGCTCGCATTTTTGAAAAGCTTTCTTTGTGCTTGATTTTCTGTCATAAAGCAACTGTTTTATATGTCGATGTTCTTATCCATCCAGTAAAACCATTAGCAAGAGATACTTGTGTCCATGTGGCTTCAATTTTATTAACTCGCAATATCAAGCCTTCATGCACTGTAAAAAGTTTTGTGTAGCTTTCACCTGGTCCACTATACGCATCAACTTTTGATGAAGTTATAACTGCCTCATTATTGTGGTAAAAGTGATAATAGCGTGCAGATCCCCACGAAATAGAAATAACATTAAGTATAATAATCGCTATTAATAGCAGCTTTTTTGTGTGTTCATAGCTGTCATTTTTTTGCATAAACACATGTATAATGATTATTAATACGATAAAAAATATAAGACAAAGCCATGCAATAGTGTTTAATGAGACTGAATAATAAATGCGAGATAAAAAGCTACTGATAAAGTTTTGACTTTCAAAATCTTGTTTATCTAAGGTAAACTTAAGTGCAAAGTTTAAGTTTTTCTTTGCTAATGAGTGAGAAGAGTCAATTAAGAGAGTTTTTTTATAATATAGAATAGCTAAGCCAATTCTATTGAGTCTGAAATAGCAGTTTCCTATATTATAAAAGATATCGGGGTTTTTTGGGATAAGCTGGTCTAATTCACTATACAAAGCCAATGCTTTATCGAAGTCGTTAGCTCGATATGTTTCATTTGCAGTATTCAAAAGTTCTTGAGCATTTGATTCAGCATAGACAAAAGAAAAGCAAAGAATTAACAGTATTAACAAAACTATTTTATTTTTCATAATAAATCCTTTCATGTCATAAGAGCTTTGTCAAGCCATCCACAATGTTTTTTAAAGCTATATAGTCTTTATCAAGATTAACACTACTATTTGCTCCTACACTGTATTTATACTCAGTACATTCATTTAAAAACGATTCTAAATCTTTGATAAGAGCCTCATCCTCAATCTTCTTTTTTAAATCAATCATAATATTAGATTGAGTACTGCCACGTGGTATTGTCAATTTGTCTGTAAGATACAATAAAATACCCTTGTAAGCAGAATCATAAAACTGTGAACTTTGCTGGTGTTTATAAGCAAAACTTGTGTCTTTCAAGTATTTTTTTAATACTCTTTTCGCCTTTCTGTTTCTAAGATATTCAACGTTTGTCGCTAATTTGTCTTGTTCTTTTTTATAAAAATAGTATATTGGAATAGATAAGATAAGCAAAATCACGAAAATCCAATACCAAGCAGACCTGAAAAGTATTGAATAGTTTTCTTTACTGAGGCTTGTAATAATGAACCCAATATCGCTACCTTCCGAGCTGATGAGTTTTTGATTATTAGCTGTTGATAATATCACATTACCCCTCTCAACTTCGAGTTTATAGCTTGATATTTGAGAGCTAATATATCGCTTTTTTGCTGGGTCAAAATAAACAAAATTGACTGCTGGTATATTGTATAAACCTTCATCTTGAGGAAGCAATGCATACTTAAGAGTTCTACTTGCCTTATTTGCTTCATTTTCTTCATTGTGGCGTGTTTCGACTTCTGGTCCTAAAACTCTTAAATTTGTAATATTCGGAAATACTGGATTACTTGTTTGCCTTAAGTTACCCTTTCCAGAAATATTTATGGTTAGTGTGGCAGCTTCTCCTGCTTTCAGTTTGAGTTGACTCAAATTGCTAACTACCTTAAAGTCTCCAACTGCTCCAGAAAACTCTAAGTCATTTGGAACAATTGGTAAATCTTTTACTTTAATGTTAATGGCTTTTGATTGAAGGCTAATTGATCTTCTATCAGCAAAGCCCCAAAAGCTTCTTGATGGGAATATAACGTCTGCATAGACCGTCAAAGACGGAATTTGCAAACTACCAGATTTATTTGCAGATAAGACAAGCCTTCTAATAAGAATAGAGTAATACTTTTCTCCTTTCCAGATAGTTTCTTCCATTCTTGTGTGGCTTCCTGATATATCATCTTTCCAAAAATTACTGAAAGAGGGCTCATCACCAAGCCTGGTTGGCTCAATATTATATTTTGTATAAATTATATAATCGACAACAAAGGATTCATTTCTGTAGGGATTGGTTGTGCTTGGTACAGCAATAAACACAATATCATCTTCATTCATTTGCCCAGATGCTTTAAAGCCATCAGGTTGTACAGGCTTGTTATTTTGCTGACTTTGTGCTGTTGTTTTAGCTTCAGTTACTGTAATGTTGACTTCGTTTGTCTTATATGTTTGTTTGCCAGCTTTTATAACAATAGATGGTATAGTAAATGTTCCTAATTCTTGTGCTTGCAAGCTATATATATATGTTTGTTTTTTTACAGATGTCATTTTACCGTTGATAATGCTTATGGATGTGGAAGATGATTGGCTTACACCGAGGTTTTCAAAAGGAATGTTTGGCAGCAATGGTTGCTCGACTTTTGGTATATCATCACCTGATATTTCTATATAAAACTTAAATACTTGTCCTTTTGATACTTTACTTTGATCAACATATGCAGAAAACTCTGCTTCAGAGCTGTATAGGCTTGCAAGGCAAATCGTACTCATTATCAATAAGATAAAAATCTTTGTTATACTTTTATTACTTATCATTAGATTTGTTATCCATTCATTTTAAAAGTTTGTTCCAAATTGAAAATGTGGTTCCCAATTTTTATATTCGAAGTTATATGCATAATCAAAACCTATCAAACCTAATGGGGTAATTATTCTAATACCCAATCCAGACCCTTTTTTAAAGTCTAAGAAGCTAAATTCTTCAAACTTATTAAAGCAATTACCAGCATCAAAAAACACCAAGCCAACTATTTGATCAGATGAAATCGGGGTTGTATATTCTGTGGAAAATATTATTTCTCTTTTACCACCGTCAGCAGGACCAATAGATCTATCTCCATAACCTCTCAAGCCATCAGATCCAGTTCCTCCTAAATAGAATCTTTCATCAGGTGGAACATCTTTGCCTTTACCGCCATAAGAAGTTACATAGCCCATTCTCCATTTTGTTCTCAATACAAGCTTCCAAAATGTTTGAGTGTACCAGCTTGCTTCTGCAATTTGTTTGAAATAATTAAAATCTCCGCCAAGAGGTCCTCCTGCTACTTCAGAGTATAATATTAATCTTGACCCGCTCATTGGGTAGAAGAAATTATCACGACTATCTCTACTAAATGTAACGTTGACAGCACTTGTATTTTGCCACCCAAGAGAGTCAAGTTTTGCCAAGCTTGGTGTATACGAGCTATTCCAATCTTGGATATTGTATTTCTTAGAATAGTATGAATATCCTCCGAGAACTCTCCCGTAATTTACAAAGTTTAAAGGGTATCCAAGCTGTAGTCCACCACCATTTGTATAGATTTGATAATTAAAACTATTCCAGTCACGTCTGGTATGATAAACACTAAAGCCGGTTAAGAGCTTTGTATCATTAAAAAAGGGATTCGAGAAGTTTGCCTCAACATTTTGCACTGATGCACCAATTTCCCATTTTAGCCCACCTGTCCAGTTATTTCCAAGTATATTATTATGGTAAATACTAAACTGCCCGATTATCTTATCTTGGCTATTATAGCCAATACCTCCATTAGCACTTCCAGAAATTTTATCATTTACACTTAAATATAAATCAACATCACCATCTTTATTAATTGGTTCATAATCGAGCTTCATATCAGGTTCAAAAAAGCCTAAATTATATATATTTTGTTGACTTCTAATTACAAAGCTTTGCTTAAAATAGTCACCAGGTGCGATTTCCATGTGGCGTCTTATTATTTTTTCTTTGGTCTTTCTATTTCCACTAATGTGTATTTTATGAACTTTAGCTCTATTGTTTTCAGTTATTTCAAGAATCACATTGACCTTATCGCCATCTTTTTCGATAATTGGATTAAAGTCTGCATAAATATATCCTTCTTCATAATACATTGACGATACACCTGATAGCTGTTTATTATACTCTTCTAAATTAAATACATCATCTTCTTTCAAAGTAATCTTTTCTAATAAAGCTTCGCCAGTAAATCTTGTATTTCCCTTTATTCTGGTTGACCCAAAATAATACTTTGTACCTTCTTCTATGGTTATTACAATATTTATAAATCTGTCATCTGTTTGGTCTTGTTCGACACTAACAATTTCTGTCTCCATATAGCCAAGCTTCTTATAAAGTTTTAATACTTCTTGTAAATCCTCATCAAATTTCTCTTGCTCATATTTTCCACTACGAAAGAGGCTTTTAGACTTTGTCTTCATCTTTTTAAGAATTTGTTTCTGTGGTACATTATCATTGCCTACCACTGTAATCTTCTTTATTCCAACTTTTTTCCCTTCGGTAAACATAAGTGTTAGTTTAGCTTGATTCTTTTCATTAAGCTCAATTTCATAGTCAATTTTACAATTATTAAAGCCTTTTTCAATATAGCTTTTTAGTATTTTCTTCGTATTTTCATAGGCAACTGCTTGAGACCAATAAGAGCCTTTTCTAAAAATCATTATTTCATCGAGCTTACTATTAGATAGGGCTTTATTGCCTTTATATTCAATGTTGATTATTGTAGGCATCTCTATGACCCTTATTTTGATTGCTAAACCATTGTCGATATTCTCTTCAAATATGCTTACATCTTCAAAAACATTGAGTTTATATAAAGTCTTAATTATTGTTCCAGTATTGTTTGAATCGTAGTAATCCCCAATTTTTAATGAGCTTGTTAAAATAATCAAATCTTTACTAATGTTTTGATTTCCATCTACTTGTATATCTCTTATTAGTTTACTTTGAGCATGACAGCTCAGGCTAATTAAGAGTATCATCGAGAAAATTGCTAAAGCTTTAAGCCGCATTATTCCCCCATTTCTTTGTCATTTATTTCAATGCTTTTATTAGTTTGACTATCTGCAAAAGAAATAATATTCTTTTTCTTAATATTACGCAAATGCTTGATAATAGTCCATGCTTGCGAATTCAGTTTATTTTTATCTTCATTATTCTCAATTATCAAGTCTGCTTTTGGAACTTTCTTATCTAATGGCATTTGTGAGTCAATTATTGAACTTGCATGCTCTGCAGTATAGTTGTTTCTGATCTGTAATCTTTTAATTTGAAATTCTTTTTCAGTGTATACCAAGATAATAAAGTCAAAGCATTTTTCAAGATGAGCTTCAAAGAGCAACGGTATCTCGAAAAACAAATACTCTGAGCTCGAATGCTTAACAATATCATCCATAGTATCAAGTATTTCAGGGTGAACAATCTTATTGAGTTTATCAACCTTATTTTTATCTTCAAAAACAATTTCCCGCAATAAATCTCTATTAACTCGATTATTTTCAAGTATTTCATTACCAAATTCATTAGTCAATTTGTTTTTGATTTCAGGATACAAAAGTACTTCATGTCCGATTTTATCAGTAGATATAACAGAATAGCCTTCTTGTTGTAATGCTTTGCTAATAGTTGATTTACCAGAAGCAATTCCGCCTGTAATGCCTATAATTATTGGTCTCATAATCTTTCTTCATCTATCAATAATTGTCGTAATTCTTCGGGAGATACGCCTCTTTTTATCTCACCTCTGGCAGCAAACGATATTTTCCCAGTTTGTTCGGATACAACTACGCAATATGAGTCTGTATTTTCAGTAATACCAATTGCTGCTAAATGTCGTGTACCAAACTTTCCTTTATATTCGGTATTTTTTGATAGAGGCAAGACTACCTTTGCTGCATAAACTCTATTTTTTCTTATTATCAAAGCACCATCATGAAATGGAGAGTTGGGCCAAAAATACGACACTAATGCACGGGTTGACATGTTAGAGTCAACTATTTCACCACCAGCATATACATAGTCGTCCAACACATTATTCTTTTCAAAAACAATTAGTGCACCCATTCTTCTTAATGCAAATTCGTTGGCTGCTTCGATTACTGGCTCATAATTGCTTTTATAATCTTTTTTAAAAAAGTAGTTGATAAAGTTTCGCCTTTGAAAGGTGTGGGTCATAATCCTTCTTATTTCAGGGGCAAAAATAACTAATAAACCCAAAATCCAATACTCCTGTATTCCTTTTAGAATACCAGAAATCATCTCTAAATGAAAGTATGATACAATAAAATATAAAATTACTAATAAACTTAATGATATAATTATATAATAACCATTGTTTCGTTTGAAAAGCTGGATTATACCATAAATAATTGTTGAAACTATGATGATATCTAATATATCTGAAAAGCCTGGTATCAAGAAGTTCATACTTGTCCCTCAATAGCTGATAAAACTTGGAGAAACTCACGGTTTTCCTTAACATCATGCACTCTTAAGAAATTCACTCCCTTTTGTATTGCCAATGCCGTGCTTGCCAGAGTTCCCATCAATCTTTCTTTAGGCGAGGATTGATATATTTGGTTTATAAATGCTTTTCTTGAGGCTCCCAACAAAACAGGACAGCCAAGAGACTTAAATGCAGAGAGATTGTGTATAATGTTTAAATTATCTTCAAGTCTTTTACCAAAGCCAATACCAGGATCCAATATTAATCTTTCTTTAGCGATACCTATTTGTTCACAATAATGTATGCGTTCTTCAAAAAAGCACATTATCTCATCTATAACATCTTCATAAAAGGGGTTGTCTTGCATTGTTTTAGGCTCACCTTTCATGTGCATAAGAACGATAGGTATGTTTTTTCTTTCAATCAATGAATCTGCCAAAAATTCATCGAATCTTAATGCAGATATATCGTTTATCATATCGGCTCCAGCATCTAAGGCAGCGATTGCAGTTTCTTTTCTATAGGTATCGACAGATATTGGTATATTAGTTTTGCTTCTGATAGCATCAATTATAGGCAAAATTCGTCTCATTTCTTCTTTTGAGCCTATTGGATCGGATTTTGGTCTTGAAGACTCTCCTCCTATGTCAATAATATCAACCCCATCATCAATCATTTTCAAGCAATGCTCAACTGCTTTATTATGTTCAAAAAATACGTTACCATCGGAAAAAGAATCTGGTGTTATGTTTAAAATACCCATTATATAGCATTTG
The DNA here is from genome assembly GCA_020532185.1 of Candidatus Cloacimonadota bacterium. Lineage (GTDB taxonomy): Bacteria > Cloacimonadota > Cloacimonadia > Cloacimonadales > WRIO01 > JAGOCT01. Next base: position 8,392 of record JAJBBH010000101.1, read on the forward strand.
TCTGAATAGAACATATTATCTCTAATTTGTAAAAAGACTTTTTGTTCAGTTTGGTGACTTTGAACTATTAATTTGATTCTTTCTCTAATTTCTTCGAGTCCAAACCATGATTGCCTTTGCAACTTTTTTTCTAATTTATTAAACTGGTTCAAACTACCTGCAAGTATGAGATCGCTCAATTCATCTTTACCAACAACAACTCCTTTGGCTACAGCTGCATCAGCACCTAAAGATAGCATTTCTTGCTTTAAAATATTTGCTGCTGGAAGTCTTATATTCTTTATTTTAATATTCAAATGTAAAAGCTTATCTGCCATAAGCTCAATACCTTCAGGGGTAACGCCGATTTCAGCTAATATGTTTCGGCTATGTTTTATCTTATTTACATCTATTGTATAAAGCATAATTATACTTACTCAATCTTAAAATGGAAGCCAATTATTCCTGTATTTCTGCGGCTCGAACGATTAAACTTCCATTTATTTAACGCTTGAATTGCCAATGTCTCAAAGATAGGATCACTTTTCTTGACTATTTTAATATCTCCCACACTACCATCTTGCAAAACAGTAAACTGCAGCCTTACTATGCCATCTTTTTGCATATTATCAGGGTATTTAGGCAGTTCTTTTCGCAAGACTTGTCTATTTCTTGCATCTCCTTCTATTGGTGAAATAGACACGCCATCTAAATACCCCATACTGCCATCACTGATTCTGCTATCTAAAGTATTTGTTGCATGTACAATCTCTTGAATTACAGTTGGTTGGGATATTCCTACATTGCCATCTCTGGTTAATAAATCGTCATCTACCTGGCTTTCAAATAACTTGTAGTTAATTGATTTCTCTCTTTTTAATGGCAAATCATGAACTTTTACGGCAGTCTCATAATTTTCTGTTGATGATGGGAGGTTTATAATTGTGCTTGCAATATTCTCAATGATTTTTGGTTCGCTTTTTTCAATTATTTCTGATGCTTCAAAGTCTTTTATATTTGCATCAATAATGACTTCTTCGGCTTTTTTGGGCATAATATCTGTTAGTTGAAAATCATCAAATGCTATTATTTCAATATTTTCAATAATGGGAATAGGGGCAAAGTTAATTGTATAGCTCATCATCAAAATCAAAACAGCCAGATGAAACAGAACTGTTACCAGCCAGCTTAGCTGCTCATCTTTCATTGTATGCCTCGATAGTTTGCAGTTTTGTTGCTATAAAAAATCGTTTTGAGCCAGCAAGTTTTGTAACATCAATAAGAGCTATTATTTTTTTTAAAGGGATGTCTTGATCCGCCTGAATCATAATTGCTATATCTGGCTTAGATTCGACGAATTGCTTTAAATCATCGACAATATCTTGCCAATTGCTCATTTTGTTATTGATATAAATATCATCTTCTTTTGTTAATGTAAGATAAATATTATCAGTAAACTCTTTTTGTGTTGATTTAGAATCAGGAAGATTTATCTTGATCCCATTATTAGTTATAAAGCTTGATGAAATCAAAAGAAATATCAACAAAAGAAACACAATATCTGTCATTGATATCAGTGCAATCGAGGTAATTGCTTTCTTCTTTAGATTAAGCTTCATTATCTATCCCTTTTATCTGGAGTATTATTTGATTACAGTCGCTTTCCAAATCATTTGCTGTACTTTCTATTTTGCCTATCAAAAAGTTATAAAACAATAAGCTTATAATTCCGACTACTAAGCCGCCAACTGTCGTCAACATTGCTTCCCAAATACCTCCAGCCAATAATTGAATATCAACACCAGCTTGGGCTTGTTCGAGCTTTATAAATACTTTTATCATGCCAGTTACTGTACCCAAAAAACCAATTAGCGGAGCTACTGAAGATATTGTAGATAGCGAATTTGTTCTTTTTTCAAGATCTCGAACAACTTTTATTGCTTCATTTTCAATAGCTTCTTGTGCCAAGTTTTTATCATTTTTTATGTATTGAAATCCCTTATTGAGAACAGCACTCAAATAGCTTGTATTAATCTCTGTAATCTTTATAGCTTGGTCTACTTTATTTTCTGATACCAAAGCTCTTATCTCTTCGAACGTTTTCTTATCGATTCTTTTTAGCCTAATAAGCTTAAAATATCTTTCAAAAAATATGATAAAAGATATGATCGACAAAATCAACAAGACAAGCATTAAGCCACCACCTTTTGTAGCAACATCAAATAAGCTCATTTCCCCTCCAATTCTTTATTATAAGTATAACTAAAATCATAGCTCATGTTACACAATTTCGACAAAATTAAATGAAAATATACAATTTAAAAATGCCGATCAAAACAAATCCTCCTAAAAATTCGTTTTTATTCTACTGTTACACTTTTAGCAAGATTACGTGGTTGGTCAACATCAAGCTGTTTTAAATCTGCCACATGATATGCAATCAACTGCAATGGTATCACATTTAATAATGGTCGAAGAGATGGCAATGTTTCTGGTATATAAATAACTTCATTTGCTATTGTTGCTATTAGTTCATCTCCTTCATTTGCAACAGCAAAAATACGTCCTTTTCGTGCTATAACCTCTTGTAAGTTGGAAACAAGTTTATCATATAAAAAGTCTTTTGATGCAAGGGCTATAACGGGCATATTTTCATCTATAAGAGCAATTGGTCCATGCTTCATTTCTGCTGCTGGATAACCTTCTGCATGAATATACGATATTTCTTTTAACTTTAGAGCACCCTCAAGTGCAACTGGGTAATCAATTCCTCTGCCCAAATATAGTGCATTTGTACAATTTGCTATGCTTTTAGAGATTTCTCGTATTTGCTCATTCTGGGCTAAAATCATTTCTATTTTCTCTGGAATAAGCTTTAGCTCTTCTAAATATATCAAACCATCATTTGGTGACATATGCCTCATGCGACCTAAAAGTATCGCTAAAAGAGCAAGAACAGTTACTTGTGAAGTAAATGCCTTTGTTGAAGCCACGCCTATTTCTGAGCCTGCATGAATATAAACGCCTCCATCTGTTTCACGTGCAATTGTACTACCAACAACATTAGTTATCCCAAATACTTTAGCACCTTTTGCTCGTGCTTCCTTCAATGCAGCAAGTGTATCTGCAGTCTCCCCAGATTGGGAAATCACAAAAACCAAAGTATCATCGGGCACGATTGGATTTCTGTACCGATATTCACTTGCATATTCGACCTCTACAGGTATTCTCGCAAGACTTTCGATCATATACTTACCTGTCAGTGCTGCATGCCACGATGTTCCACAACCAATTATTTGAATTCGTTTTACATTACGTAAATCGCTATAACTTGCACTTAAGCCACCAAGCCTAACGGTATTTAATTCATCAGCTAATCTACCTCTAAAAGCATTTCCAACTGATATAGGTTGCTCAAATATTTCTTTGAGCATATAATGTTTAAAATCACCTTTATCAATAGCACTTATATCCCAATCTATTTCTGATATCTCGGGATTTATTGAAAGATTATCGCTATTAAATATCTCATATCCTTCATGATTAATCTTCACCATATCACCATCTTCAAGATAAATGACTCGCTTTGTGTGCTTTATTGTTGCATTAATATCGGAAGTAATAAAGAATTCATTATCACCTATTGCAAGAATTAATGTACTGCCTTTTTTTGCTGAAATGATCTGACCTGGAAAATCTCTGTGTATAATAGCAATTCCATATGTCCCTTCAACTACTTTCAGTGCAAGCTGTACTGCTTTAGTCAAGCATTTTTCCACTTGATAATAATAATGCACAAGAAACACAAGAACTTCTGTATCTGTATCTGTTTTAAATTTGTAGCCTTTATTAAGTAAATTTTGTTTTAAATCTTTATAATTCTCAATAATACCGTTATGAACTAAAGCCATTGTACCATCAGGATCGCTTATTGGATGGGCGTTTGCTTCGTTTACGACGCCATGAGTTGCCCAGCGGGTATGTGAAATACCAATTGTTGAAAAAAGATCTTTATTAGTATTTGACACAAATTTCTCTAATTCAATTAATTTGCCCTCTTTTTTATAAATTTTAACATTATTGTCCTCATCAAATAATGCCAAACCTGAGCTATCATAGCCCCTATACTCTAACCTTTTTAGTCCTTCAAGCATGATTGGCACTGAGTTTTTCCTGCCAACATAAGCAACGATTCCACACATATTATCTCCCTTTTTGGTCTAAATATATAAACCCTTATTAATTATTTAATTAATTCTTTTTCTAATCGACCTGAATTATTAAGTACTTGATCTTTCTAAATTCATTAATATCAGTTATATTCAACAATGTGCCATTCTCAGTTTCTTCTAATACATATGAATTTACATTTTGATCGCTTAACACTTTTATACTTTTTATTTTTTCGTCAATCTCAATAATATTTTTCTCTGCAAGATTTAATGCTATCATCTCTTCTTTGTTGTAGTCACCTGATTTTTTTGCTTTTTTTAACAAGCCGCCTTTTGTCATAAATCCTTTTTCTATAAGCTGTTTCTTCTTGCCAACAACATAGTGAATTGTGTTTATTTCAAGCTCTTGTGCTGTTATTGTACCTTTTTGAATACTTATAGTTGTTTCTTGGCTATCCATAACAGATTTTTGCGTGCTTATTGTTTCATCTTTTTTGTCAATTTCCTTTTGATAAGCTACTCGCTCCTCTACTATCATCTGTTCCAATAAGCTTATTTGGCTTGACATTTCTGCTATCAGCGACTCTTTTTCTGATATATTGTTTTTTAAATTCCGAATAATTCTTTGCAAACCAATAATTTCTATGTCTTTTTCTTTTAGAGTTTCCTCAATATTGATTAATCTTTCTTTATTTAGTGCAATATAGTCATTTATATTTTGAATCGAAAGCATTATCTCTTCTGAATTACTTATATTGCCATCTACTTCTAAATTTGATGCCATTCGTTTGATTATCAAATCCTGTGTGTCAATTCCTGACAAAGAATCTTGTATCTCGTTCAATGCCTCAAGTGTTTGTGAAAAATAATCCTGTATCTTTTCATTGTCCTTTTTTAGATTGTTTATCTTTGTTATTGAGAAAATCAAGACAATTACAAGCAAAATTGAGATTATTATGTAAAGCATTTTTGTGTTTTTCATACTTACCTCACTTATTTTATTATATAATTAAATAAAGAACATTTTTGTCAAGCTTATTTTTGCAATTCATGATTCATTTTGTATAAAATATTAAAACTTTATGATAAAAAAGTATTACAATACCATTATTAATACCTCATAAGTACTTATTTTTTGCTTTATTTATGATATGTTTTTTCATTAGTTGGTAATAAATTGATAAATATTTTTATATAAATCAAAATTGATTATATCCATCTTTGCCTGACATAGCAGTTGTTGCATTTGGCAGATAGCCTTTTACTATTTCCATTATCTCATCAGAAATCTGCTTTATCTCCCATTGAGAATGATTATCTGATCTAAGTCTTACAAAATGATATAGTTCTCTCAAATTGCACTTCATTAAAACATTTAAATGATGTGCGTTAGTCATACAATATGCTCCAAGCCCAAATTTTAAAGTCTCAAACTTTTCATACAAATTTGCAGATATCTCCATAACTTCTGTTATCTCTTTTTCAACATTTAGTTTTTGTAAAAGTGGAGGTATGGAATAAGCCATGCCTGGATGATAATTCGTTTTAAATATTGACGCCATTCGATGTCTTTTAAGCTGTGCAAAACACGATGAACTCATTGACAAATCAAAACTTAAATCACACATTTCAAAAGAACGTGGCAAACTATGATAGCCCTTTAATCCTTTAAATATCTTTCGATATGACTCTGATATTTGCTGTTCATCCATTTGAGTAACAATACTTTTGGCTTGAGAAAATGAATATCCTGACTCATCCATCAGATGGGCTATCAGTATTTTCCTTTCTGGGTCAATACTAATATCAATCAATTTTGCTCTGATTGTTTGTTTATCATAAATCTTAGGAATATCTGTAACCGCAGCTCCAAATGTATCTGCTTTCGTATACTTTATTAGAGATGGAGCGATGGGTTTAACTTGCTGTTCGATTTCTTGTCTGAGCATCTTAGCTTCAATAAGTGTAGATTTGTCAAGTCTTTGCAACATTTTTTCTAAAGACCTACCATTTACTGTTATACCCATTTGTGTAATCGTTGAAAGTGATAAAACATAGCGTGCATCTTCTTTTGCTTTGCCTTCAAGCTCTCGTTTTTTGCCTTCAAAACCAGTCTGCTCTAAGTACTCGACAGCCTTTTGATATAAAAACTGATACAAATCATTTTGTTTACTTATCATTTTATTGAATTCATCGCATAGTTTATCATTATTTTTTATTTCTTCTGGTATATGATAATCACCTTTTAAAGTTACATACCGTTGTGATTTTTCTGTAAAAGAAGCGAGCCGTGAACGATGAATTAGCTCTGACATTAAACGTGAAATGCCAATCAAGTCAAAATTGAAGACAGCATGTTCTGCAATTGAGCTATGCCCCATATCATATATAATATTGGAATTTGACTGCCTTGCTTTTTCAACTTCATTTAAAGCATCTAACCTCAAGCTTGTAACATCTTTTTGGCTTCTACTTATCCTTGCATAAGCGGCTGAAATAGTCTCAGGTGTGGCAAGGTCTTGACGTTCGATTTCTTTGACTAATTCTATATCTATATTCATGCCAGCTAATTCAACCTTCATCACTAACCTCTTTCTTTATAATTCTATCTTAAGCAATATTATTAATTAATTATTTATCAACTAATAAGCTACTTGTGCCAATGCGATTTGCACCTGCTTTAATCATCTCAAATGCAATCTCTTTTGTGCGAATGCCACCAGATGCTTTTACACCCATTTTACTTCCAACTATATGACGCATCAAGCTTACATCTTCAGTATTTGCACCACTTTTAGCAAAACCTGTAGAAGTCTTTACAAAGTCTGCACCTGCTTTCTTTGCAAGCAAACATGCAATTACAATTTCAATTTTATTAAGCAAAGCTGTTTCAATAATCACCTTTAAAGCAATATCTTTTTTGAGACAGATTTCTTTTATGTCACTTATCTCGTCAATTATTATTTGATATTCTTTTGCTTTCAAGAGCCCAATATTTATCACCATATCAATCTCTTTAGCACCTTCCAAAATAGCGTTTTCTGCTTCATAAAGCTTAACTTTGCTGGTGTTTGCTCCCAATGGAAAACCAATAACTGTACATACTTTAGCATGCTTACAATTAGCAGCTGCATATCCAATATAATATGGGTTTATACATACGGCTTTAAGGTGGTATTGGTCGGCAAGTTCGCATAATGATAATATATCTTCTTTTACTGTTTCGGGCTTTAAATTAGTGTAATCTATATAATCATTTAGCTTTAATTCTTCATGATATTGTACCAATTGGTCTGGCAAATCTTTACGGCATATTTTGCATTCCAAGCACAATTCATGAGCTCCAGCACAATAGCAAAACTTTTCGTGTTTAATACCAAACAATTCTATTGCTATCTGTTTAATGTTTTGCATTTACTCCACCTTTTTTTAAAATGTAGAATCATAATTATTTTTTTTTTAAATATGTCAAGCAAAAATTAAAACATACAAAATACAATATATTTGTCATCAAAATAAACTCAGCCAAATCCATTGTGATTTCCAATATCATTCCCTTTGCATCCCGTTACCATCCCGTTACTTTCCCCTATGTTCTCCAAGATAGCAGGGGGAATCAAGAGGGATTCAATAGGGTCAGTAATAAGCTAAATTGCTCTTTTATCAGGTCTTAGAAGATATTTTTAAACTTTCTTTATTAATATAAATAAATATAAAAACAGAGTACCAACAATTTGCCTATTTATTATAGTTTTTTAATGTTAAATCCAATGATTATTTTTGTTGATGCTGATCAAATTCCATGAAGACCTACTTTAATTTATGTGGTAAAATCAAATTGGAGTTTTTCTCGTTTTTGTCTTTGAAAAACAAACTTTTTTGTAAGACATTTTGTTTGGTTCAGTATTGTTTTTTGGTATAAAAAAAAAGGCAGGTTATGCCTGCCTTCTATTAAGAAAATGTCTTTTTTTACAATTTCTCAACGCTTGCTAAGTTACCATCAAGATCAAAGAATCTTGTCATGCCGTTATGTTCGTCAGCAATTGTCATAAGCTTTCCATCTTTTTCAAGCATCCAAGCTTGGTTTTCTGGACTAAAAACAAATGAAAAACTATTATCTTCGTTGTTTAGGTCATAAATATCGTAACGATTTTGTGAAGTAACAACTTTGATGTCTTGTCCATTTTCAGCGTAGAATTGTGTTTCTTGGTCAGTGCTATTCATTGCTAAAGGATTTGTGCCTGTCCAAAACTCAATAGCATTAAGTATAGCTGCATCAACGAAAGAAGAGAATGAGTACACAGGAATCCATGTTAAAGCCCAAAATACAATAGTTCTAACCCATTTCTCACTGCTAATTTGTCCGTTAATCTGATAAACTTTTCTTGTCAATGCAAAATTTCCATAGCAACTTGTCATGGTAACTGCTAGAATACTTACAAGAACTAACATAGCGATTAATCTTTTAATACGTTTCATAAGAAACCTCCTTTTAATATGTTTACAAAATTAATTATATACCTTTTTTAGTCAAGTTTATTTTTTATTTTTCTTGCTCTTCTCTAAGTTTCTTCCACCAGTCAATACGTTTTTTGATATCTTTTTCAAAGCCAAATTCAGAAGGCGTATAATACTTGGTTTCTACCATTTTGTCTGGAAAGTATTTTTGGTAATAATAATTATATTTATATTCATAATCATATTGGTAGTTTTTTCCATAATCCAACTCTTTCATAAGTTTTGTGGGAGCATTTCTAATATGCAGAGGGACAGGCAAATGTCCTGTTTTTTTAGCATCAACCATAGCACTTGAATATGCTTTATAAATTGCATTACTTTTTGGTGCAGTTGCAAGGTAAACCACAAGCTGAGACAAGTGCACTGTACATTCTGGCATACCAATAAAATGTACTGCATCTTTAACTGCAATGGCTTGTATCAATGCTTGTGGGTCAGCGAGTCCAATATCTTCTGAAGCAAAACGAGTCAACCTACGTGCAATATACATAGGATCTTCACCTGATTCAAGCATACGAGCCAGCCAATAAAGTCCTGCCTGCGGATCAGATCCTCTGATAGATTTGTGTAAAGCAGAAATAAGATTATAATGTTCTTCACCTGATTTATCATAAAGCATTGCTTTTTTTGCTAAATACTTTTCCAATATATTACGCTGATATGGTTTTTCTAAGTCTTCTTGTTTTAATAAAATATCTATTATATTAAGTGCTTTTCGAGCATCACCTCCAGATAAAGCAACAATTAAATCGATTGCTTCATCAGTAAAATCAGATTCTTTATTCTCTTCTGTCAATACATAGATAATAATTTGATGTATTTCTGCTTCATTTAACCCATTTAATACAAGAACATGACATCTTGATAACAAAGCAGATATTATAAAAAAAGAGGGGTTTTCTGTAGTTGCCCCAATTAGTATTATAGCACCAGACTCAACAAACGGCAGGAAAGCATCTTGCTGTGATCGGTTAAAGCGATGAATCTCATCAATAAAAAGAATCGTTGGCTGATGATTAGCTTGCATATTAAGCTCGGCTGTTTTCATTACTTCTTTCACTTCTTTTATACCAGACAAAACTGCACTAAATGCAATAAATGGGAAATTAGTAAGGTTTTCTACTAAGCGAGCAATTGTAGTTTTTCCAGATCCTGGAGGTCCCCATAGTATTAGTGAATGGAAAATACCAGAATTTAGCATTGATTTTAATATTGAGTCTTGTTGTAATAAGTGATCCTGCCCCACAACTTTATCTATAGTTTTGGGTCTATATTTTTCAGCTAATGGCAAATATTTTGTTTCATTATCCATGTATCTTCCTATCAATCAAGAATATCAGCAGAAGCTAAAGCTGCAATGCCAATAGGAGAAAACTTATTGTTTTTAATAAATTCTGGGAAATCTGATTGCTTAATGAAGCTTATGCAATCGTGCTCAAATTTATGACTTGCTGATTGATATAGCGTAGCGATTTGTTTATCATTTAATGAAGTAATGCATTTCAACAAGAATTCTGGTTTATTGTTCCAAAAAGATCTCCCCATAGCTGTGCAATGCAGATCTATAATATATTCACTATCAATGTTTAACTCTTCTTTGATCTCTTTTAAAATCAGTTCAAATGGACTTTCGGGCAATTGATTTTTAGCTTCTAATGTGCCGCCAATAATATGCCACTCTTGCTGTCCCTCTGCTAATTTTACACTGCGTTTCCCTACTACTATTGATTTATCTGCGGTAATGATTACAACACAAGCGGCAAGCGGGTTTGCCATCAATTGTGTGTCAGTAATTTTATTAATACTTTTAATATTTGTGCCAATAAAATCTTTGTACGAGCATTCTTGTATTTCACAAATAAGCTGATTATCAATTTCTTTTGAGCTGATCAAAGAATAACAGACTCCGTTGTAAATATATGGGTTGTTTTTGCTGATAATTTTCCATTCATAATCGATCATTTCTTGTATATACTCTGGGTAATCTCTAACACCCTTAATAAGTTCAAAAGTAATATCTTGTGGATATCGCTTCTCCTCATGAAAAATACTATAGAGTTTTGTTTTAGTATTCATTAATGTAATAAAAGTTTCGTTAATTGCATTGCATCGTTAAAATCGACTAATCTACTGACAAATTCATCAATACTTTGTTGTGGATTAAGTCGTGCAGTTGCACAATCTAAATAGTTACTAATCCTACTAAGCCATAATTGACGAACTTCTTCTTCACTTTTTGACTTAACAAGTGGACGCTCAGAGTGCATAATTCTCTTCCAAATAATGCTCCACTCAGGATCCAAAAAGATTACTATTGAGTTAGAATCCTTTATAAGTTTTCTATTTTCAGCACTTTCTGTTAGCCCTCCCCCACACGATATAATCACATTATTTCTAACGATATGTTGCTTAAAAAGGCTTCTTTCTACTTTTCTAAATAAGCTTTCTCCTTTTTGAAAAAAAATCTCAGGTATCTTCATATTTAGTTCTTTTTCGATTTCAATATCTATATCAACTAAATGAAGATTAAAGAGATAGCTCAGCCTATTGCCAAGATAGCTTTTTCCTGCTCCCATAAAACCAATTAGAATAAACCGATTGTTCATATTACATACTCATAGTTTGAATATGAGCTGCACCCGAAGAAAGTTTTCAAGTTGCCTTTTTCATATCAATAATAATAATTACAAATAATCGTGATTCTTCTGGTGCAGCTTATTTTGAATTTATTGGTAATTAAATACCGAAATATATTATTTCTTTGGGTATAACAAGCTCAGGTTCTGTTGCCTTTACAACTTCTTCAACTGTAAGTCCTTCAGCAATTTCTAATAAATACATTTTATTATCTCTTATTTCGATAACAGCCATATCAGTTACAATAAGGTTTACTTTTTCTTTTGCTGTTAATGGCAAAGTACAGCTTTTTAATAGCTTTGAATTACCTTTTTTGTCGCAATGCTCCATAGCAACCACAACTTTTTTGGCACCTGTAACCAAGTCCATAGCACCGCCCATGCCAGGAACCATTTTTCCTGGAATCATCCAGTTAGCAAGATTTCCTCTTTCATCAACTTGTAAACCGCCAAGAACAGTCATATCCAAGTGTCCACCGCGTATGATGCCAAAGCTGATGCATGAGTCAAAATAACATGCACCAGGCAGAGCAGTTATAAAGCCGCCACCAGCATTTATTAGATCTTTATCTTCTTGTCCTTCTGCAGGTGCAGGACCTACTCCCATCATGCCATTCTCAGTTTGAAAAAACACAGATGTACCTTCTGGAATATGATTTGCAACTTCTGTTGGCAAGCCAATACCGAGATTACACCAGTCTCCATCATTTAATTCTCTTGCAATACGCTTTCCAATTAAGATTCTTTTATATTTTCTATCATTTCGATCCATTGTTTTCTCCTTATACTTTGACTATATAGTCAATAAAGATACCAGGGGTTATTACGTCTTCTGGGTTAATTTCACCTATTTCAACAATTTCATTTACTTCTACTATTACTTTCTCTGCTGCAGTTGCCATTACAGGGTTGGCATTTCTTGCAGTTTTACTGTATACAAGATTCCCCATTTTATCTGCTTTTTCAGCTTTGATTACAGCCCATTCTGCACCAATTGGTTTTTCTAAAAGAAACTCTTTACCATCGATGGTTAATATTTCTTTGCCTTCTTCTACAATTGTACCCAAACCTGTTGGTGTTAGCACACCACCTAATCCTGCTCCTTTAGCACGAATTCTTTCCATTAAAGTACCTTGAGGCACCATTTCAACTTCTATCTCACCATTATTATACTGTTCTTGGATAGCTTTATTTGTACCCAAGTGAGATACCTGTGCAGATTTTATCTGCTTGTTGGAAAGTAGTTTTCCGACTCCTTTATCGTCGTAATCAGATGCTATGCAGATAAGATGTAAATCTTTTGTACCAAGCTTGACCATTTCATCAACTATGGTTTCTGCACACCCAACAGCAAGAAATGATCCAAACATAACTCGATCGTTTGGTTTAATCATTGCTGCTGCTGTCTTTGCGTCAATAATCTTTGGCATAAGTTCTCCTTATTTATTTTTTTAAAAAAGTGTTAAAAGTAAAAATATTATAGCATTATAAATACCTGTTAAACCAGATATTACATAGATAAAATATAACACTAACTCATTAATGTTTTCATTGTAATATTCTTTAATAATTTTTATATCAATTTTCTCATCCAAAGAGTCAATACCTTCTTGTATTTTAAGGCTAAAAATCAAATATGGTATGAAGCTCCGAGATATCTTTTTTACCAAACTAACAGCCATTTTTTCAGACCATTTTGCTAAAGTTGCCTTGATAAAAGATGGCAATGTTTTTTCTTCAAAAAACTGTTGTATGGCTGTATGAAATGTATCAAAAAGTTTGTCTTCAAAGCGAGACAAATAATTATCTCTATCCCTATCATTATTAGCATACTCAAGGTATTGTGCTAATAAATCAGATAGTTTATTAATTACCCATTTCTTTTTTCTGTGCAAAAGACCTGGAGTAAGTGGGATCTTATATCCCAAAAAGTATCGTTGCTCTTCACAAAAAAAATATAGTAAAACTCCTTTATAAAGTACATACCCAACAGCAATATTGGCTAACACTATAATTAGAAATTTAAGCAAACCTAATAAGAAAATCATATTATCACCTCTCTAAATAAGCAATTTATAATCAAAACCTTCTTCCGGCACCACCGCCGCCCGATGAGCCGCCTCCAAAACCGCCGAACCCTCCGCCGCCCGATGAGCCACCACCTCGTGAGCCCATTCCACCTCGACTTAGAGCAAAGAGTAGCCAATATAGAAAACGTCCTTTTGTAATAATTGTAAGAAAAACAATGACCCCCAATATAATAAAAAGTGTAAAATTTGAAACTTCATCATCATCTTGTTTTTGTTCTTTTCTTACTGATTTTGAGCCAGTTAAAGTAATTCCTTTATCTTCAGCTATTAATTGAGCAAAAGCAATTGTAGCATTTTTGATACCTGTCTGAAAGTCATTTTGTCTGAATGATGGCATAGCATACTCATCCAATATTCTCCCAGCTTTGCTATCATTTATCAACCCCTCAAGCTCATAGCCTACCTCAACTTTTGTTTCTCTTTCTTGTATTGCCAATAAAAAAAGCAGACCTTCGTCTTTTTTGGAGCCTATGCCCCATTCTTTAAATATTTCAACAGCATAAGTATCACGATCTAAGCCCTGCATATTATCGACAATAAGAACAGCAAACTCTACATTTGTTTTTTGGTGTAACTCGTTCAGGAGACTATTTAGTTGAAAGTATGTATCTGTGTTTAAAGCTTTTGCAAAGTCATTCAACAATCCTACGGGCTTTGGAAAACTAACTTGAGCAAGTGCCAATATTGGCAATGTCAATAAAATAGCAATTATTAATATTTTTTTAAACTTCATTTAAAATATGTCCCATCTTATGTTTTTTTGTTTTTAGATAATACTTGTTTTCTTTACTTGGTTGTATTTCAATTGGTACTCTTTCGACAATTTCTAAACCATATCCCTCAAGGCCAATAAGCTTTTTGGGGTTATTTGTTAATAAACGAATTTTATTCGAGCCTATTGCTTTTAACATTTGAGCTCCGATACCATAATCACGCATATCTTCTTCAAAACCTAAGTCAAGGTTGGCTTGAACAGTATCACGACCGTGATCTTGAAGATTATATGCTTTGATCTTGTTGACAAGCCCAATACCTCTGCCTTCCTGTTTCATGTATAATATTACACCTTTACCTTCTTCTGCAATCTTTTTCATGGCAAAAGCAAGCTGTTGACCACAATCACAGCGCAATGAGTGCAGAGCATCTCCTGTTAAACATTCTGAATGAACCCTAACCAATACAGGTTCATCTTTCTTTATTTCACCTTTTATAAGAGCTATATGATACTCACTACTCAGATTACTTTCGTATGTCTGAATCACAAAATCACCATATTCAGTAGGCAAATTTGCTTCTGATGCCAAATGCACAAGGCTTTCATTGTTTACCCTGTATGAAATCAGGTCTTTAATTGTAATCAAAGCGAGATTATGTTTCTGTGAAAACTTTATTAATTCTGGTAATCTTGCCATTGTGCCATCATCATTTATAATTTCACAAATAGCCCCTGCTGGGTTCATTTTTGCTAATTTTGCTAAATCAACTGCGGCTTCTGTATGTCCAGCACGCCTCAGCACTCCACCATCCTCTGCAATAAGTGGAAACACATGACCTGGTCTAACAAAGTCATCTTTTTTTGAGTTCGGCTTTGCAAGTTCTCGCAAAGTAATAGAACGCTCGAATGCCGAAATGCCTGTTGTTGTGCCATGTGCTGCATCGACACTTATGGTAAATTTAGTGCCATGTTTATCACTATTTTTTTCTGTCATTAAATTAATATCAAGTCTTTGAGCAATATCTCTGCTAATAGGTGCACATAGTAAACCCTTAGCTTGGCTAATCATAAAGTTGACATTTTCTGGTGTCATCAACTCTGCTACCCCAAGCAAATCGCCTTCATTTTCACGGTTTTCATCATCTACCACTATTATAAGATTGCCTTTTTTTAATTCATTTACAGCATAATCTATACTTGAAAATTGGAATAAACTCATTTTATACTTTACCTTCTTTTCTTAATTGAATATAGTAATCTATTGAACGGTTGTATGTCTTTTCTGCTTCTGGTGGAAAATAACATGCTGGTAACTCATTATTTTTGCGATGAGATGCAATGCACTCACAGCATTTACCATGCCTGGGACATGGATATGTACAATTACAAGGTTGAACATTATCGCAATTCATTGATAAACTCCTTCTTTTAATCACTCACTTGCTTTGGCTCTTTTTATGCCCATTAGAGTTAAATCATCATCAAAATTTATTATATTGCCATAGTCTAATAAATCATGCAATGTTTGTTGAAAGTCTAAACTTTCATATGTTTTATTTTGAATTAATATATCTATAAATGCATTTCTACCCAGTTGCTGGTTTTCTTGGTTTTTGATTTCTATAGCGGCATCTGAGTAACAAATTAGAGAGCTGCCATGAGGGAATTCAACGCTATAATTGTTAAAGCTGATATCTGCCCACCAGCCTAAAGCTGGAGCTTTGTTTTCAAGTTCTATATAATTCTTTCCATTGAAAAGTATCGGAAAAGTATTGGGACCAGCAGAGCTCCAATACATAATATTATCTACAATATTCAAAATACCTATAAACATGGTCATATACTTGTCTTCAAAATTAACGGCTAATAATGCATTGTTAAGCTTTTGTAAAATATCTGCAGGGTTTGGGTTTATAACAATCTTCTTTAGATATTGATTAAAGAACTCTTTTAAAAATACTGTCACCAAAGATGATGCCACACCATGTCCAGAAACATCTGCAATATAAAAAAGATATTGAGAGCTTGATATGGGAGAAAAATCCAAAAAGTCTCCTCCTAAATCTTCGCATGGATAGTACTCATAATTAAAGAAATACTCATTATTAATATGCTGACTTGGCTGTGGCAACATGTTCAACTGTATTTTTCTGGCAGCAAGTATTTCTTTTTTCATGCGATCATTATGCTCTTTTATTTGCAAAAATAACTCTCTCATCTTAAGATATTGCTTAACTCTAAGCTTCACTTCAAATATGTCAAAAGGTTTGGTAATAACATCATTAGCACCTAATTGCAAACCTTTTAGCTTGGATTGTTTATCATTCAAAGCAGTAATAAGCAATATTGGCACATCGAAGGTCTTTGGATTGTTTTTTATCTTTTCACAGACTTGAAAGCCATCCATGCCTGGCATCATAATATCAAGTAAAATTATATCTGGAACTTCATGATCTATAAATGTTAATGCTTCATAACCAGAGCTGCTCTCGAAAATTGCGTATTCATCTTCTAAAAATGAGCGTGCCAAAATGAGCCTATTAACAGGCTCATCATCTACTATTAAAATTTTTGATTTATTGTTATTCATATCATTTCCCTTATAGACAACATAATATAATAGGCATATTTGATCAAGTAAAATCTTTATCTAAGTATGATAAAATGCTTAATAAGTCATTTGGTAACGGTGAATAAAGCTCAATTAGCTTATTTGTAGCTGGATGTATGAACTCTAAGCCATATGCATGTAAAGCTTGTCTATTAATATTCTTGTTATTAAATGCTTTAAATCTTTTCTGCATAGGCAATGGTATTTTTGACAGTGTATTAGCCAAACTATTATATGTTTGATCACCTAATACTGGGCAATTTAATGATGCAAAATGCACTCTAATCTGATGTGTTCTACCTGTTATAAGCTCTACATCAACATAACTAAAGTGTTCATAATTCTTAATTACCTTATATTTTGTAATTGCTTCTTTGCCGTCATTACAGACAATCATTTTTTTTCTGTTTCGATTGCTTCGAGCAATTGGTAAATTAATTGTTCCGACATTGTCTGCAAGAGAGCCTACTAAAATTGTCTTATATTTCTTTGTAATTTTTCTTTCTTGTATAATTTTTGCCATTTTTGCATGCATTTTATTATTCTTTGCGATAATAATTAATCCAGATGTATCTTTATCTAACCTGTGTACAATGCCAGGTCTGAACGATTCAGCACACGTAGATAGGTTTCCTTGTGAGTAATGAATAAGAGCATTAACTAATGTGCTTTTATAGTTTCCTGGTGCAGGATGTACAGTCATTCCTGCTGGTTTATCAACGACAATTAAGTATTCGTCTTCATAAACAATATCAATGGGAATATTCTCTCCCTCAGGGCTGTTTAATGCCATAATTACTGGATTTTCATTTATGTCCAGTTCTATAATATCACCATCTTTAATCTCTCTACTTTTCTTAAGAACTAATCGATTATTGACTTTTACTTTTTGTTCTTCAATTAGCCTTTCTATTTGGGATCGAGAATGGAGAAGCTCATTATCTATCTGCGATAAATACTTGTCTATTCGCATTGTTTCATCTTTATTACTTAACAAAACAACATGCTTTAAGTTAATTTCCTTATTTTGCATTTTTCTCACTGATATTAAGATTACTAACGCATGCGACGATTCCTATTGGAATACCCTTAGAGTCTCTTATGATGCTGCTTTTGACATTAATGTGTCGTTTCAAAGACGAAATATAATAAGCTTGTGCGTCTAAATTTGTATGTGATTTTAACACTCCAAGTAAATGTTTTTTTATAGAAAGCTCAAAATCTGGTTGAAAGTATGTATTTACAAGATCAATATTTTCTTCTATATTTTTGAATGTTCGTTTTATATTGTCACTCAAGAAGATTATATTACCTCTTATTCCTAAAATAATGAATCCGTCTTCTGAAAGATTTATCATGCTGAGAATTCTGTTTCTGTTTTCAATTATTTTCTCTTTTTTAAGATTATCATAATGTATAATTATCTCTTGCATTTTTATTGCTGAATCAAACACTTTGCTAATTACAGGATCTTTATCTACAATAATATCAGTTCTTACGTTATAATTACCCTTAGAAATTTCACCAATTAGATACTTCACTGCAGCAAGTGCCTTAGCAAGCATATTTTCTACTTTCGCAAGAAAGTATAAAGAAGCTGCAAAAATAATTATCAAAGAGCCCCAAATTATATTTGATAAGTCATTTTTGAGAGGCTCATCAATATTATGACTTGAAATAACTGCCAGCAAAGCTAAATTGCTTATCAAACTAATCGCCAAGACTATCAAGATAAACATTCTAATTTTTGAAGAAAAACCAAACTTCATAAAAAACTCCTATTAGGTTGTTTGAGTGATTAAGTCATTAATTCTGTTCTTTGGTCCCAATAATATCAACACATCACCTTCATGTACAATATCATTAGCTCCAGGTAAATCATTGATGCGTTTTTCTATAGTATTTTCGCCGTTCTCTGTAACAATAAGACGTTCAGATTTTATAGCTATTACATTTATATTCTTTTCAGAGGGTAAGGCAATTTCTTGTAAAGTTTTACCAATATATTCTTTGGGAGCAATCAACTCAACGATACTATGGCCACTTGTCAAGTCTATATAGTTTTCTATATTTTTTGATAATAATGTATTTGCTAATTGTTCACCTATCTGCACTTCAGGAAAAACTATGTTTTGAACACCTATTATCTCCAATATCTTTGCATGAAGATTATTATCAGCTTTTGCATGAATATAAGCAACTCCTATTTTTTTTAGAATTGCACTTGTTAATATGCTAACTTCAACGTTTTGTCCAATAGCTAAAATAACAGCATCCATTTCTTGCAATTGTAATTGTTTGATAGATGCTTCGTCGGTACTATCTATCTTATATGCACTTGTGACAAGATTTTGTGCCTCATCAACCAAATCTTGATTATTATCAATAGCAAGAACTTCTGCACCATGTTTGTACAAAGTTGTTGCAACTGTCATTCCAAACTTACCAAGCCCAATAACTGCAAACTTAGCCATAAATACCTCTTTTCAGCATAATATTATCTTGCACAATATATTTTTAAAACTATCAGCCAATTTCAACATTTTCTTGTGGAACAACATATTTCATCGGTGTAACATGCTCTGATAGCAAGAATATAAAAGTCAAAGGTCCAACTCTCCCGATAAACATTAAAATAATGATTAGCAGCTTACCAACACTTGAAAACATACTTGTAATACCCATTGTCAATCCTGTAGTACTAAAAGCTGAAAAAGCTTCGAAGAAAATCTTTTCAAAGCTAAAAGGCTCGATTAAAGTCAACATAAAAAGAATACTCAAAATGAAAAATAAAGACAAAGCAATTATTGCCATAGCCTTTAAGAGAGTTGTCTCGCTAATATGACGATTAAATACTACTAAATCCTTATTGCCCTTTAAAATAGATATGATTGATAGAACTATAATTGCCAAAGTAGTAGTTTTTATCCCTCCACCTGTTGAGCCAGGAGAAGAGCCTACATACATAAGAAACACCGTAAGTAAAACTGTAGCAAAACTAATTTGAGAAAAATCAATAGTATTAAAACCTGCTGATCTTGTAGTAACAGACTGAAAGTAAGAGCTTTGCAGTTTTTCAAAAAAACCAAATGATTTCATTGTGTAATTATACTCTGATATAAAAAATAGCAAGGTGCCGGATAGTATAAGAGCAAGACTTGTGACTAATACTATTTTAGAATGTAGTTTTAGTTGTTTAAAACGACCATTATGCCTGAAAATCTTTTTAGAATCATCAATTACAGCAAATCCTAATCCTCCAATAATAACTAATGTTGTTATGGTAAAAGTTACAATAGGGTTTGTCCGAAAAGCGAGAAGATTACCAGAAAACAAAGAGAAGCCTGCATTACAAAATGCAGATATTGAATGAAAAATTGCATAGTATACAGACTGTGCAATATTCCCAAAATATTTATAAAAAGGGTAAATCAATAATAAAGCACCCAGTATTTCAACTGTAAAAGTGAATGTAATAATATTCTTTAAAAGCTGTGGAAAGTCAATTGAATAGTTTCGATTCAACACGTTTTGTATCAGTGCACCGCTTCTTAGCGAAAATCTTTGACCTATGGCAATAGCTAAAGCACTTGATATAGTCATAATTCCTAATCCGCCCACTTGGATTAAAATTAAAATTAAAAGCTGCCCAATATGAGAAAAAGAAACCCCTATATCATAAACTGTCAAGCCAGTTATACAAACTGATGATGTTGAGGTAAATAATGCATCGATAAAGTTTATGTTCACTTCTTTATTAGTTATACCAGGCAAAAGTAATATCAAAGTACCTATAAAAATCGTACTTAAAAAACTCAAAATTACCCATAGTGCTGGGTATTTAAACAAATTATTATAAGTATGGATATCTTTTTTTGATTTTGAATATTTTTTTAAAAGCAAAGCCAATGCTCTTATTACAAAATAGAACTGTATAAGCTTTAATGAATATTTGATTGTAAAAAAAGAAAAGAATACAAATAAAATATCAATACTTAAACGCCTCAATGTATAGCCAGAAAAGCTGTTTTGTATGAAAACTATACTTGATCTTAGCAATAGAAGTATGACTGTTGTATAGGTATAAAAGTAGTTTATTTGCCATACATGATCAGCTTTACCCGACTGTGTAAAAAGTATCAAAAAAAGATTTATTGATGCTATAACAACAAAGATGTTATCAAAAATTGAGACACATTTTTTCATTCTTCAATCAAATCAATAGCTTCCATTATCTGTTTATTTATTACTTCTATTTCCTGATTTGCATCGACAACAAATAACAAGTCTCTTTGCTTAAAAAAGTCGTAGAGTGGTTTGGTTTGTTCGTGAAACAAATGAATTCTTTTGTTTATGCCCTCAAGATAGTCATCTGTTCTGCGTATTAAGTCATGTTGGCAGACATCGCACTTGCCTTCAACCTTTGGAGGCTTTGATAATATATTGTAATCCTTATTGCAATTTGAACATACACGCCTTGCACCCATTCTTGCTCGAGCAGTATCATCATCTAAATCGAGATATATTACTTTATTTACTACATGGTTTTCTACAAGATAATGTGCTTGTGCGAGAGTTCTGGGAAAACCATCAAAAAGAAAGCCTTTCTTTTTTTTGCCTAATGTATTTTCAATTGTCTCATAAACAATTTCATCTGCAACTAATTTACCAGCATCTATATAATGTTTGATTTCTTTGCCTATTTTGCTTTTATTTGCTATTGCTTTTCTAAACATGCCCCCAAGATTGATATGTTGCCACGAATAGTGTTTGGAAAGCAGCTTTGCTTGGGTACCTTTTCCACATCCTTGTATACCCATCAGAACAATAATCATAACGACTCCTTTTTTGCATTATAAATCAATAGATTTTTATATGCTTTTATAGTCAAGAAATATTCATAATCATATTTCATGATTTTTATTTAATTCTAATTTATAATCATGATTTTCTTAGTTTTTACCATGTTGCCAAAATCACCTCTTATAAAATACAAGCCACTTGCAAGTGGCTTACCATCGTCATCGGCTGTACTTATTGAGCTTATTTTATTATTGGATTGTATCTTTTCATCACGAACCTTTTGACCTTTGATATTATAGATAGAAACTCGTATTAATTGTTTATTATTATTGTTTTTAATTTTTATCATATTACCTGAACGAAGAGGGTTTGGGTAAATATTGAATGAATTGTCTATCTGTACAATATCATTTGTTCCGACATTATTATCAATTTGTTGAGTAACTACATGCAAACTATCATCAGAAAACACACATTCCCCACTTATCCAATCTGTATAAGGTATATTTGTTGAAAAGCATACCGCATCATGAAAATTAAAACTATCGGGCATCATTTCATACTCATTATCATCTACCACAAACTTTGCTACAAGAGGATATTGAAACTGAAAATCAAAATAATTAATTTTTACTTCTATGCTATTCTCATAACTGATAAGCTCAGGAGAATAAAGTTGAGGTGGTGTATTGTCAGCCATATTTATAGATAAATCAGTGAAGTTTATCACTGTAGGCATTCCAATATCTGCAACAGGGGTAAGATCACTCAAAGAAGGTATTTTTGCAATAAATGGGATTGTTATAAGAGACTTTGAATAGCTTGGCCAATCGCCAAAGTTTGGATCATTAGTCAAAAGATTCCAATCGCATTCCATGATCAGCATATTATTCGTTGTATTTACATTTATAGATCCAAGATTCTCAATATTTGACAAGTCTAAATCTTGCAAGTCTTCAATACCACTTGCATTTAGCTTATATAAGCCTGGTGTAATCAATCCCATGATATTTGCATTAATCAGTGCATAAGCAGTTGAATCTGCAATGTTTTCAGGGTTAATAAGTCCGACACCATATGCATAGTACGGTCCCAAAATAGTTCCATAATTTGGGTACGAGCCAGCCACATTTACAAGTCCTGCTGCCAATTTACTATTGCTATAAGCAAAGCTGAAGCTTGCCAGGTCAAGATTGTTGTCTCCATTATTTTGTACTTCATAAAGAGAATCAGCACTTGCTTCCACCATAACTGAACGTGTAAAGCTATTACTTGCAATTTTAAATGGAGTCAATATGCCAAAGTAATCTGTTTGTGTTGATAGAGCAATAGATGGTGCATCATAATCTGGTGCAGGTATAGTTGCTCTATAATCTAAAACATCTGGGTTTTCTATCTGTACAGTCTGCAATTCACCATTCAACTTATAAATCATATTTAATTCTGTAAAAGGTGTTGATAGTCCCTGCCACTGAATATGATATAGATCGGAGGGTGTCTTTCCGCTATATCTAAAGTTATGCCACAAGTTTAGCTCTTGAGCAGACAAACAAAATACCATTAGAATAAACATTATTGAAAAAATGTTTTTTTTCATTATATCTCCTTAATTTGATAATGTATATTTAATATTTATTGTTTTCCCTGCTGGAATTCTTGTATCTATGTGAACGATAAAATATATTTTTAATTTAACCTTGCAGTTGTAAATATCTTCTATCATCGTTTGTTTTTCTTTATTTACACTGACATGTTTTTTTATTAAATTACCTTGATTGTAATCCTTATATCTAAATTTGTCTTTTGTATCGAAAATTTTAGTAATATCGAAATCTTCACAAAAAGCTTCTATCTCCAGTCCCTCTTCGATATCATCACAATATATTTGTAGCTTTACTGGATCCCTATAAGTTCTTTTTGTTTCATAAATAATTTCACTATACATTTTTTCATTTACATAACTTTGATTAGTGTTGTTAAGTTTCCAAAAATATTCTTCAGTATTTGCAATTTCAATAGTGCTGATATTGCCAAGTTCAGATTTCTGTGTTTTAAAAGCCATTTCTATCTTATGTATGGTTTTATTATGATTTTTTTCAATAGCTGCTGGTTTTGCCACTAAAAGGCAAGTATAGAATAATGCAGCAGCTATTATAAACTGTGTTTTCATGCCTTCTTACTTGCATCAATTGCTTTATTAATCCACAGGTTTATCCGATCGACATTGTCACGAACCCACTGTTGTGCAATTAATTGAGGATCAGCATCGTTTTTTTCATTATCTCTCATCATCTCATTTATATCGTTAGTATTTAATTTTATTTGTTTTAAAAATGAGCTAATCTGTTTCAAGTCTCTTGAAAACCCTTTACGTGCATATATTGAAGCTCTTTCTGGCTTTCCAAATACCTCAAGATGATCGTTAAGCATTTTTACTTTCATGCTTGCAAAAACCCAATTTGGCTGATATGAAGCAAATACTATTGCTTCCTTTTTCTGCACTTTTTCGTTCACATAAGTGAGTAGCTCTGATTCGAACTGAAACACTTTTATGGAATAATCAGACAATGAGTATTTTTCAACACAATCATAAATGGATTTTGTTAAAACACTACTTGTATCAAAAACAGCTATTATTCTCTCATTTTCAGTTTCATAAGTATTTAACTGTTCAATGTTGGAAATTCCCATGTATGTTGGAACAGCTAAACCTGTTTTTAGTTCATTATAATAATCAGATAAAAACTCAAGGCTATCTTTAAATGCATCATATTGTGCTATACTTGTATTTGGAAACCACATTGACAAAGATATATCTGCTCTCCCATCAGCTAATGACTCAGCTATTTGGTCTTCTGGTATTCCCACTAATTCTACTTTTAGTTTAGATTGTGCAGAGACAATAGTTTTCACCAAATTTGCAATCGATATATCGTAAGAACTATTACTATAAGCTATTTTGATTGAGTCTATTTTAGCACCTTTAGTACAAGATAAAGATATCATTGCCAAAAAAATCAATAAGCAAATCATCATATGTTTCATATAGCCTCCATATATAATATTAATAAGTTTACATTATGAATTTTAATAAAACTTGTCAATAACTTTTTTAAAAATCCAGCATTTATAGGCATATTTCTTTTTTTATTCATCATTGCCCTCTATATTATATATGCGTCTAAAAAGTGAGATTTCAAAAACTATTTTTGAATACTTTTAGAAACTGCCTCCCAGAGCGAGTTTAAAGGCTATTATTTTTTCAAACATTTGGGTATGGTTTCTTTTGTTTAATATTTTGAATCACACAATAATATTAGAATCAATAATGTCCAAAAGCTGCTCAGGTAATATTGTTTCATAAAAAATGACTGCATATGAGTTATTTTACCATCAGAGGTAATTGTTTAGCAAAATCATAAGCCTAATTCACGTAAGTAATCTAAGTTTGTAGTACTTAATCCTTACTATCACATTAGGACAATACAATTTTTTGTGTAATAAAAACAAATAAAACAAAAAAACGATTGACAAACATTTGCATATTTTTATACTTAGACATAACAGTATATAAATGGAGGTTTATGATGACATCTATGCTGAACTCAGTTTTTCAATCAATAAAGAATTTAGAACAACATGTCTTGAATATGTCTAACAAGGATTTATCTTCTAAAATCAGTTGTTCAAATTGCATTGAAACCCAACAATTGTGTATTTTTGTCGAAGAAATGCGAGTTAATCTTGCGGAAATAATTGCAGAGATAACATCAGACTCTGGATCTCTACTAAACTCAGCTGTAGAGCTTCACAAATTATCAGAAAACGTACAAAAAACGTCAAAATATATGAATAGCCAAGCTGGAAATGTTGCCAAAGCAACAAGTGAAATGACTGACAATATGCACAGCGTTTCGGCTGCAGCAGAAGAGCTCAGTATCAATATGTCAACTGTGGCTAATAATGCAACTGAATCAGCTGATAATATTAACCATGTAGCTGCTGCAACAGAACAAATGACCACAACAATTTCAGAAATAGCTTCCAATGCTGACAAGGCAAAATCTGTGGTTAATACAGCTGTATTGAGTGTCAATAATGCAAATGAAAAAATAAAAGAGCTTAATAATGCGACAAAAGAGATAAGTAATGTTAGCTCTTCAATTGCAGAAATATCAGAACAAACAAAACTACTTGCTCTAAATGCCACTATAGAAGCAGCACGAGCAGGAGAATCAGGTTTACGATTTGCTGTTGTTGCAAATGAGGTCAAAGCACTTGCAGTTGAAACAAATAATGCAACAATTGAAATTCATAATAAAATAAATGCTATGTTAGTTGCTGCACAAGCAACATTTCAGGAAATCACAAATATTTCAAATGTAATAAACAATGTTAATAATTTAGTAGAAAGTATTGCCACATCCGTTGTTTTGCAATCAGGCACAACAAAAGAAATAGCATCAAATATTAACTATGCAGCTCAAGGTATTACAGAAGTAACAAATGCGGTAAACGAAGCAAATTTTGCTGTACAAGAGGTTGCTAAGAATATTACAGAGGCTGCTACTTTGGCAAACAATGTATCAGATTCTATAAATTCTGTATCTGCTGATAGTGAAAAGCTAAAAGACGATGCAACTCTTCTTTATATGGGTGCTATGGAGGTGAACAGTCATGGTTCTGACATGGACAGATTAATAAAAATGATAAAGTTATCTGATGAAATGAACAGAAAAAAAGCCGCATCAAAAATCTTATTTAAATTCTCTGATCCATTTAAAGTGCATATCAAAGACATGGACAATCATCATATAGGAATTTTTAACTATATAAATGAGGTACACGCTGCTATCAAATCAAATAAATCACAAAAAGAAATACATCGAATTGTTCTTGAGTTAAGGCATTTTACAGACAATCACTTTAAAGAAGAAGAAGCTTTGATGAAGAGTATAAACTATGAAGGGCTTAATAATCAAATTACAGCACATAAAAACCTAATCAAACGAGTAGATGAGATTATTCATCAATTTGAAAATCATGAAGATGTCAACATGATAGGTGTCATGGTTTTCCTTAAAGACTGGTTGGTTGGTCATATAATGGGTGTAGATAAAAAATATACAGAGCCCATGCATAAGGCAATGATCTTTTAAGTATCATAAAGGTAACGTAAAATAATGAAAACAAAAAATGTTGAAAGGGGGACGAAATGAAAGGCCTATCAGTATCAGTTAAAATCATAATTGGTATAGCTTTCGTGGTAATTCTTGTTTTAGGTATTTCAAGCTCAATTAATATTTTTTCTGTTAAGACAGAGCAATATGAAATTTTACACAATCGCATCTCGACAACAACAGAAAGATTATCAGTACAAACAGTTTCTTATGTATGGGATTTTAATGATTTAGATGCAGAACGAACATTAAATTATGAATTCTCAGACAATAGTATAGTAGCAATTGATATTATTGCAAGTGATGGTTCTAACTTTTTAACAATCAGGCGCGACGATAGTTGGAATTCTATTAGAAAACAACTGGACGATGACTTTTACAAACACAATTATTCATCAGAGAGTGCAACTTTAATACATAATAATAATGAGATAGCTACCATAACAGTTTATTACACAGACACTTTTGCTAAACAAGAAATTAAAAAGCAAATATTGAACAGCTTGTTAGAAATAATAATCCTACTTTTTATTATTATTATTGCACTGATTTATATTGTTAGAATATTAATATCCAAGCCTTTGCATGAGTTATTGGCAAAATTTGAAGACATATCAAAAGGCGAAGCAGATTTGTCATGCCACATAATTGTAAATAGTCATGACGAAATGGGCAAGCTTGCTTGCAGTTTCAACCGATTTGTCGAGAAATTACATGCAATTATTCAAAAGGTAGCAATAACTAATAAAATTGTTTTGGATGAAGTACTTTCTTTATCTGAAATATCTAACAATTTAGTAGAAAATGCAGATAGTATAAAAATCCAATCTGAAAGTGTCTCTTCATCAGTTAGCGAGATAAGTGCTTATGGATTTTCAATTTCAAACTCCACAAACCTCACATCTAATGCAGTCAAAAGCAGCACAGAAGTTTCTGACAATATAGCTCTTGATATAAACGAAGTTGCTACTGGCATACAAGCAATTACAAATAATCTCACAGAGAATAATAATTTCATCCAGTCTGTTTTTGGCAATATTGAGCAAATCAACACAAATATTGATGGAGTGGTATCAGACGTAAATAATTCTGCTTCTGCGATAGAAGAGATGAGTGCATCACTATCAGAAATATCTATAAACATGCAAAGAGCTAATAACATCAGTAAAGATGCAGATGGGCAATCAATTAAGACTATGGAAATTATGCAAGAACTGCAAAGCTCTGCTCAAGAAATAGGCAAAATTGTCGATGTAATAAATACTATAGCAGATCAAACAAATATGCTTGCTCTAAACGCAACAATTGAAGCTGCTTCTGCAGGCGAAGCAGGTAAAGGATTTGCTGTTGTTGCAAATGAAGTAAAAGCACTTGCAAAGCAAACAGGTGATGCAACTGATAGAATAGCTCAACAAATTCTTGGTGTTCAACAAAACACGTCAAACGCAGTAGACTCAATGGATCAAATATCCCATACTATTAGACAACTATATGAAATTAGTAGCAATATAACTCAAAGTGTAGAACAACAAAATATAGCAACAAATGAGATTTCAAGCTCTGTGGCACGAGCAGCAGACAATTCCAAAGCTGTATCGGAATTTGCAGGCAATATTAGAACCTCAATACAACAGCTGAGTGAAAGCTCTGAAGAAATACTTTCAACAACTATTATTATTAGTACAAAAACAAATCAAGCTGCTAATGCAACAAATGATTTCACAAAAACAACCCAAGAAATCAATAAAATGGTGAATGATGTCGATAATATCACTGTTGAAATAAATAATGGGTTAAACGAGATCTCCTCCAATGTAAACAACCTAAATACCCTATCTGACAACAATTCATTTATCGCAACTACTATGAATGAAAACTCTGAAAAACTAAAATCAAGTATTCAGGAAATAGATGAAATAATTGGTTCTTTTAAACTCTAATATATCATTGAACAACAAATTATTAGTAAAAATATTTGGGCGAGTTCATTAACTCGCCTTTTTTTATAATGTAGCATTATTAAACAGAAGAATTATTATATCTAATTATATATTTCAATATTAGCTGCAAACTTATTACTTAATGCCTATTGTTTGAATATAAAACAAATTTAACTCAAAGGCTCAACAAATGATTAACCAATTTCTTTGTATTGAGTGTTTTGTAAATCTTGTTTATTAGTGCCACAAATCTTATATATATCGACATACCCTTTACCTTTGATTTCAACACCTTTATTTTTTTCAAAGCAAAAATCATCTTTGACAATATTATAGGTTGTTTCAGATACGCTCACTTGCATAGGCAAACAGTTATTTTCTATTCGACTTGCTGTATTTATTGTATCTCCAAAAATATCATATATATACTTTTTAATGCCGATTATTCCACCCACAACTTTACCAGTGTGCACACCTATTCTTATACTCCATTGAATATCACTAACTTTATTGCGTTCTTGGATAAAGTTTACAATTTCTAAAGCAGCATTAACAACATTACGTGCATGATTATCATTCTCTTCTGGTAAGCCACAAACTGCAAGATATGCATCTCCGATTGTCTTTATTCTTTCACATTCATATTTGCCTATAAAATAGTCAAACATGGTAAATATTTCATTTAGTTCTTCAATCACAATCTCTGGTTCAAGCTCTGATGTTATTTGTGTAAAATTTACCAAATCTGACAACATAACGGTCACATTATCAAAGCTTTGTGGTTTTGTGCTACCTCTTTCTTTTAGTTCTTTGGCAACTTCAAAAGGCAAAATATTCAATAATAGTTTTTCAGATTTATCTTTTTCTCCATTGATGATTCGATTCGTCTTCCTTTGCTGATTGTACAAAATCATAATAAATAGTGCGATGAACACAGCAAAGAAAAGACATATAATCAAAAAGTTTCTTAAATATTTGTTTCTCAGCAGCTTCAAGTCGCTAATTTGCTTATCTTTTCTCAATAATTTATTTTCGCTCTCTTTTTTTTCTGTCTCGTATTTCGTTTGTATCTCGCTAATTTTATTACTTCGTTCCAAATTGTAAAGTGAGTCTTTATAATCAAAATAAACTTTATGGTATTTGTAAGCTTGCTCAAAATCTCCTTTTTCTTCAAATATTTTTACTATCAAACCATAATTTATTAAAGCTTGGCGATAGTTACTTGTATTCTTAATCACTCCATCTGCATGTAATGAATATTCTATTGCTTTATCGTAATCTTTTTGAATTCTATAATAGTTTGCATAATTTACAAGGCTGGAAGCAAGCCCCATCTTATTATCATAATGTTCATAAATACTATATGCTTCGTCTAAGTGCTTTTTTGCTTGAGAAAATTCTTCTAATGATATATAAACCAAAGCAATATTATTGTGAGTTGATGCACTACTTAGCACATCATTTGCTATTTTTTTTAATTCCAAAGATTTTAAATAATATTTTAATGCTTGTTGATAATCTTTTCTTTTTTTATATATTATTGCAACATTATTATATGAAGAAGCAAGCCTACTCTCAAAATTATTATAACCGTTTACAGTTTCCTTTATATCTAATGCTTTGTGATAATAATTCAGTGCCATATCATAGTCTTGCATACTAAAATAAACAGCACCAATATTATTATAACAGCTGCTGATCCAGATTTCATTATTGGCTTGTTCTGCAATACTTAGAGCTAAGAAATGGTTTTCAATACTACTATCAAACTGGTTCATTTGCATGTATATATTACCTGCCACAGAATAAGCTTGGATTGTATCTTCATATTTTTTAAGTTCCAAACTCACCTTTAAAGCTTGTTTAGAATATTTTAAAGCCTTATCATAACTACCTAAGTCCAGATTCACGATTGATATTTTTGAATATTGACTGATTAAAAGTTCTTTATTATTTGTTTTTTTTGCTTGTTCTAATGCTTCAAGATATAATGATAAAGCCTCATTTTTTTTATTTGTGTAGTTCAAATTATCTGCCATAACTTCATAAGCCATAGATAAAACTGAGTGATTTTGGGATTGATTCAATAAGGCTTTTATTTTATTTATTTCAACTTCAGTGCGATTAAAATACTTCTTTTTGATTAGATAGTCAGCATACAGGCTGAGCTGCTGTAGTTCTATATCAACACCTTTAATATCTTGTTTTTTCTCATTTAATAAATCCAAGAGATTAAAGAAGTTAACTGAATCTTGAGTAGCAATTTCTCGTGCATAAGACACAATTTTTTGTACTTGTACTTGTGCTTTATACTGACTCAAAGAATTGACAAAATCTTCATAATTAGCATGCACAGCCCATATTCTTAAAGGATACAAGCTAAAAAATAATAATAATATAATTAGTGTATTTTTTAATTTATTCATAAATCCTCAATTAACAAAACATTTAAAAACAATAATAAGTCAAGCAAAAAACAACAATTATTATATATATTTCAAATTTGATCATTACATATAGCAAATATGCGTCTATAAACACTTCTTTTTTGCTTTATATAGACTCTCATCCATGCTTTATATGATAGATAATGAAGATAAAAACTGAACAAAATCAGGAGATTAAAAACAAATAATATAATTATTTTCAAAAAATATTAGCCCCTCATACAGGGGCTAATATATATATTCTTTCCATCTACCTCATAAGGATAATTCTTTTTGCTGATCTAACACCATCTTGTGTTTTTGCCAAGACATAATAAATACCTGCAGAGCATCTTTGCTGATACATATCTCTACCATCCCAATAATCTGACTGCAATACTTTAACCTTTTCGCCTTTTACATTATAGATTACAAGTTCCTCAACTTGATGCTTTTTTGTATTTATATTAATTTTTGTTGTGAAAGGGTTTGGATACACTTCTATCAGGCTCTCTTTCACTGCGACTATATCATTGTAGGACTGTGGGTTCTCAATAATTGCTAAATCAATAGCACCAACACCAACAGCATAATCATATATTTCATCATCGCCTATTCCAATATGTAACAAATGTGAATTTGAGAACCAGTCGCCTGTTTTCAAAACAAGTTTTTCTCCATTCAAAAACAATATTTTACTTCCTCCGTTAAAGCTTGGATTAGTGCTCGAGTTGATAATTTCGTGTGTATTAACATTGTAAACATAAAAGCCTAAGCCCATACCATCTGCAAGATAAACATTTTGTTCTGGTGACTCGATAATAGAGTTTGGACAACCTCCAATCTCGATAGCACCAACTATTTCTTTGCTGCTTGGACTAATCAGCTGTACAATTCCCTCAACATCAAAATAGTTGCCTGTACACATTAAATGAATTAACCCATCAGAAGCCAGAATCATAGCTTGTGGATTAATAGAAGTTGGAATATCATAAGTCTTTTCAAATGTAATCAGATCAAAAACCGACATATAGCCTTGATTATAGTTTGGATATTCAAAGCCTGTATTTGCCACAAAAAGCTCATTGCCAACAATTAACATACCTTCTGGGCTTATACCAGAATAAGCTGCATTGATCTCATTATTTATCGCATTGATTCGATAAATATTGCCACTCATCATACCACTAACATAAAAATAATTATCTTTTTTAATTATACTCCATGGGCTTGATGAGCTTGGCAACTGCACAGTTTGCAAAATATTACCATTACTCGTGTCAATTTTCTGGATATTATTATCACCAGAGTTGACAAGCCAAAGCTCGTCATCGACGTAATAAACTTGATTGCCATATAAGCCTGTTTGTGCAAAATTGTTAATTGTTGTTTGTGCTGTTAAATCTACCAAAGACAAAGTCTCGCTGCCAGAATTGAGAACTATCACCTCATGTGCAGCAACAATTACAAACATCAATGCAAATGTAATTAAGATTAATATCTTTTTCATTTTCTTTCTCCATTTTTCTTTTTTATTTTTGATCGATCATTTTCAAAATTTCTTCTCAATATTAAGAGTTGCTTGCCAATAAAAACCTGGTTCTGGGATATAATCATATATTTCATATTTTTCATTAAAGATATTGTATAAGGATGATATCAGCTTTAAATCAAAGCTTTTATACTTAAAAACATAAGCTGTATGGCTGTTTGCTTTTTTATATGAGGCTAAGGGCAATTTCAATTGATCACGTGTCGAATACTGCTTCCCTATAGCTTGATATTCAAAGTTTTGGCTAAAATTTAAATAAGAAAAAACATAGCCTGCAATAATCTGATAATCTGGAGTATAGATTAGTTTTTTATTATAAAAATCGCTATGTGAACCATCTTCTTGCAAACTCTTATCTTTCGCAATTGTACGGGTATATGACAATTTAAATGTATTATAACTCAGAAAGTCATACTTTATATTAGTCTCATAATTTTGTATTCGTGCTTTTGCAATATTTGACGGCTTCCACGCATTCAACGATCTAAACCAATGTATTAAGTTTTTTGTATCATTTTGCCAAAAAGCTTGTTCAATACGTGGATTATCACCAACAACAATACCCAAGCGATAGCCCTTTGATTTTTCTGGCTGCAGATCAGGATTGCCAATAGTTTGTGAGTCGCCTTTCCAATACAAATCATAAAAAGAGGGCAAAGAGAATGAAGTACCATAATTATAATAAAATTCCACAGGTATAAAAGCATAATAATTCACGCTTTGTTCAAAGCGCCATGAAGCATTATTCTTAAACTTTTTAGTGTAATCAGTTCGAATAGAAGCACTTGTATTTATATCAAATAAATTATATGAAAACTCTTTAAAAAGGCTCGAATATGCTGAATAGGTGTCCCGTTTTAAAGTGGGAATACTTGCACTCGGTTTCAAAACATCGTCTGTTTTGAAGTGTTCATTTTTATATTCAAAACCATTCTTGCTCTCTATACCTGCAAGTTTAAATTTATAAGCAGACTTTGCACCTGAAATCTGTTGATAATTCTTGTTATTGGCTCTATACAAAGGTATAGGTGAATCTAAATTTTGATATTTATTATTGTCAATATTGATGTAAACAATATTTTCAGTAGATTGGCTTTGCATGTTAAATGTGTTTTTGAATGAATATCCTTTAATATAGCTTCCTGCAAAAGCTTGAGCATAATTATAAGTACCTGGCAGATAGTTTTTATAATCCAGAAAAGAAGTATTATAGCTAAACACATAGTTTTTAATCGTACTGATACCAATGATATTGAATTGCTCTTGAAATTTGCTATTATTCTCTCGTCGAACATTCTGTTTTAGCTGCCTATTATAAAAGATAAAGTTGTTTTTGGATTCCTGTCTTGAGTAATACAAGTCTATCTGCATCTTTTTATCTAAAAGAGTTACATTTGCTGCATTTTGTAATGAAGAAAAAGAGCCAAAAGCATTGCTAACTTTTATCTTGCTTTCATTTGCAAATCTTTTACTTCTAATCTTAATCAAGCCAGCAATTGCACCAGTACCTGCCTCTATTGTAGCATTGTTTTTTATAATTTCAATAGACTCAATATTTTCTTGATTGAGCAAAGATAAATCAATATCCTGTCCAGCAGAGTTCAAAACCACCCCATCGAGCATGATTATTGTGTGTCGTGCAGAATGTCCTCCAAGACTTATTGTTTTCTTTTCTCCCGTAAGATCTAAACCCTTTATCTGCACGCCTTGTTGTGTATTAAGCCAGTCAGCTATGCTATTGAGGTTTTTCTTTTCCACACTTTCCAATCTCACAATTTCTTTGTTGCGAATTTGACTGCTAATTTCTTCTTCTTTTTCAATCACGTGAATAGCATCGAAGAGAATATTTTGTCTTTTTAATACAATTCTTTTCCGCTTAATAAGCGTTGATTTTGTTAGAGTTTGCGATGCAAAGCCTGTTTTAGAAATAGTATAGTCGCTTGCTTTGTCTTTTGTATTTAATCGAAAATAACCTAATGAATCACTTAATTGTATGGTATACCCGTCATTTACTATTGCATCTTCAACAGGAATTTTATTGTTATCAATAATCATAATTTTTAATGTTTGGGCATATAAACTTATCAGCATTAATGTTATTAATAAACACAAAATCTGCTTTTTCATAAACTACCTTTATTGGAATACAAAAGATTTGGTTTCTTTGTAATAGGGTTTTCTGTTATATAAATATCAGCATCATATGCTTTTTTAATTATTTCTGCAGTAATAATATCAGCAGCTTTGCCCTCTGCTAAAAGCTCACCAGATTTCAAAATCACAAGTCTATCGCTATACTCAATTGATAAGTTGATATTATGTGAGACTATTACTATTGTTTTACCCTGTTTTAGTTGTAATTCGCGTAATAACTGCATTATCTCTATCTGATGATTTATGTCTAAAAATGAAAGTGTTTCATCCAGAAATACATATTTTGTATCTTGAGCAAAAGCACGAGCCAACAGCACTCTTTGTTTTTCCCCTCCACTTAGCTTATTAAAGCTTCTATTGAGTAATTTTTCAACTTTAAATATTTCGCTCATCTTTTGAACAATCTCTATATCTTGACTGCTATACGAACCCCAATAATCTATCCATGCAAAGCGACCCATCATAATTATTTCTTTTACAGAATAATCGAACTGCATTGAGTTTTCTTGGGGTATATATGCCAAAATCTTAGCAAATTGTCTTCTTGATAAGCTATGCATATCAACTTCGCTTCCATCATGTTTATACATAACTTGCCCCTCTTGATAGGGAATAATATCCAAAAGTGCCCTCAAAAGTGTAGATTTACCTGCACCATTAGGTCCCAAAATCGACACTATTTCATTCTCATAAATTTCAAGAGAAATTCTCTTTAAAATGTCATTGTTTTCAAGTTTTACACTCATTTCATTAATTTTAATCATTTTTTAATCTTTCATAATCTCCTGTTATATAGTTAAATATAAATTTATTAAAAAAACACTTGCCAAAAAGCCTTGCTAATTCCTACTAATTTACTATGTTATTAAAAAGGAGGAACAATGCAGATAACATCAAGAACAGAATATTCAGTAAGAGCACTATGTGAATTATGCTTACATGACACGCCTCAATCTTTGCGCAAGATTAGCGAAGCTCAGAAATTGCCTATAAAATATTTAGAGCACTTGTTTCGCCAATTAAAACAAAGTGATCTTGTATCAAGTGTATCAGGTGCAAAGGGAGGTTATTTTCTCAACAAAGATAGCAAAGAAATTAGTCTTTATGACATTATCGAGGCTGTCGAAGATATAAACAGCACAACTGAATGCGATAGAATTGAAAACTCCGAATATTGTATAGGCAAGCCTTGTGGTTTTCACCAAGTTTGGCAAGAAATACACTATGACTTAAAAGACTATTACACAAAAATTAGTCTTGAATATATTTATCAGAAGACAAAGGAGAAATGATGGAACGTGTTTACATGGATAATTGTATGACTACAAAACCAGACCCAGAAGTAATTTCTGCTATGATGCCATATTTTACCGATAAGTATTATTTCCCAGCAAATTTTGTATCGACAGGATCTAATACTCAAAATGATTTGGCTGAATTTAAGCAGATTATTGCCAATTCAATGGGTGCAAAAACCAACGAAATTCATTTTACAAGCGGAGGTACATCTGCTAATAATATAGGTATTAAAGGCTATTTAATGGCTAACTCAAATAAGGGTACACATATTATTTGTTCAGTAATTGACTACCCAGATATTCTCACAAATGCTGCTTTCTTTGAAAACAGCGGTTTTGAGGTAACATATTTAAATGCAGATTATGATGGATTTGTCGATTTAGATGAGCTTAAAGCAGCTATCAGACCAGATACTATTATGGTCATGACTACTTTTGCTAATCATGTAATGGGTACAATCCAACCTATTAAAGAAATGAGAAAAATAATTGACGAGACTAACCAAAACATAGCTCTCTTTGTTGATGCAGGTCACGCTTATGGACGCATTGATATCGATGTAAATGAGTATGGTATTGACTTGATGAGTGTTAGTGCTCATAAGATTCATGGACCTCAAGGTGTTGGAGCTCTTTATGTACGAAGCGGTCTGCAGCTTGCCAGCACAAAACACGGTATCAATAGAATAGATTCTTTAGATACAGGTGGTATTAGTATAGCCGGTATTGCCGGTTTTGCAAAAGCTGTACAGCTACAGTTCTCTAATTTGCAGGCTCATATAGCAAAAATGGTTGCCTTACGAAATAGACTTTATGAAGGTATCAAAAAGAATATTCCACATATTTTGTTAAATGGACCTGAAGGCAATAAAAGAATAGCTCATAATCTCAATGTCTCTTTTGACTATATCGAAGGCGAAGCAATTCTCATGATGTTAGATGTCAATAATATAACTGTCGCAACTGGCAGTGCATGTGCCTCACAAGGCTTAAAGCCAAACTATATTCTCATGGCAACAGGAAGAAATTTCGTACAATCTCACGGCTCAATTAGATTTACTCTAAGTAGATTTACTACAGAAGAAGAAGTAGATTATGTAATCGAAAAGCTTACTACTATTGTCGAAGAACTTCGCTCACGTAGTCCTTTATATGAAAAGAATAAATAAGATAGGAGTAAAAAATGCAGTACTCACAAAAAGTTTTAGATCACTTTATGAAACCACATAATATTGGTGTCTTAGAAAACCCTTCTATTATCGCAACTGAAGGAAGCCCTGCCTGTGGAGATCAAGTAACATTCTACCTCCAGATAAACGATGATTCTCACGTA
Organism: Candidatus Cloacimonadota bacterium; assembly: GCA_020532185.1. Taxonomy (GTDB): domain Bacteria; phylum Cloacimonadota; class Cloacimonadia; order Cloacimonadales; family WRIO01; genus JAGOCT01. The sequence continues at coordinate 45,799 of JAJBBH010000101.1, forward strand.
ATTGAAGATATTAGCTTTCAATCTTATGGTTGTGCATCAAATATTGCAACTGCGTCCATAGTTACAGATCTTGTTAAAGGAAAGACAATCGAAGAAGCAAAAGAAGTATCTTGGAAAGATGCAACTAATGAGCTTGACGGCTTACCACCAGTCAAATTACATTGCTCTGTATTGGCTATTGACACTCTACGCCTTGCAATTAAAAAATATGAAATTGAAAAAGGCTTAAGAGATCCAGAGCCTTTCTCAAAAGACGTTATTATCGAGGAACTGCGTTCTGTAATTTATCCACAAGCTGGTGAAGATATTATTACGCTTAAGATGGTAAAATATGTTCGTCTTGATGATGATGGCACTGTCTATATTGATTTAGATATACCAAAATTTGACCAAAATCGAAGTACTGTTGTTGATGAAGTCAAAGAACATCTTGAGAAATACCCAGAAATCAAAGACTTGAAAATCACACTTGCCTAACAATATATAATTCAGCTGATTCGTAGATGTTTGAGATAGTCGTTTTCAAAATAAAACTATCATTAAAGACTACGAATCAGTTTTGCATACTCAAAAAAGCATAATTCACACTATACATTTTGTCAAAGATCTATAATTGCCTATTTTTTTCTGATAAGCAATAAATATATAAATACTGGGCAACCTATAAATGATGTAATAATGCCCACTGGAAGCTCAATAACTGTTAAATTAAACGCAAGCAAATCGCATAGCATTAAAAAGCTTGCGCCATATATGACTGACAATGGAAAAACCTTTTTTTGATCTGCATTGACCAAAAGCCTCACAAAATGAGGTATTATCAACCCAATAAAGCCAATAATACCAGCATAAGCAACAGAAACACCTGTGAGAATTGAACCAACAATAAATACTTTTAACCTCAGCTTTTTTACATCAACGCCAATACTTTGTGCAGCATCATCACCTGTGGTCAAGATATTCAACGCATTTGATTGAGAATAAAGATAGACCAAAAAGAAAATACTTATCGCAAAGCTAAAAAGAAATATATACCATTCAGTTTTATTGAATATATGACCAAGATTACCCATCAAGACTTGCAAAATCAAGCCGACATCTTTTTGAAATATATACATCAAAAAAGAGATAATCGCAGAGATAAACATACCAATTATGATACCAGAAAATAGCAGCTTGGTTTTGTCTAAATACCCTCCACGCGAGCTTAAAGCCCAGACAATGACAATACTGAGTAATGCACCCATAAAGCCAAATAGAGGTGAGAATATATAAGCCCCTACCAAGCCTGCTATGATACTGCCCAATGCAGCCCCTGAAGAAACACCCAATATATAAGGCTCTGCTAAAGGATTGTTTAGCAATATCTGAAATACCGAACCTGTGCCTGATAAAATCATACCAACCAAAATAGTTAGAAGCAGTCGTGGCAATCGCACATTAAGATATATATAGGAATTTGTATAGTTAATGGCACTATAAACCACCACAAGCACGATAAACAAGAGTATTGCTAAACTAAAACGTCTATTCATAAATCACACTTCTTAAGAGCTTTACTCCCTCTATATTACGAGGTGTTGCACGCACAATTAAGTCTGGATTTACATCTTCTATTGTATAAATTTCATTATTTTTCACAGCATTAATATGTTCCCAACCTTTTCTGTTTTTGATAGTATCTTTGTCAATACCAGGATATGTGGTGATAATGACATCGGGATTTGCCAAAATTATGCTTTCATTTTTCACGCGACTATAATCACGTTCAAGAACTGGAAATATATTGATGCCACCAGCAAGCTCAACAAGGCTGCCTATATAAGACTCGGCAGACACGCTCATGATCGGGTCATTATATATTTCAACAAAGACTTTTTTGGGGTTCTTTGGCTGATAATTCTTTAATTCATCAATGTCTTCTTTTAGCTCTGAGATTAGTTTTTCTGCGTTCTTTTCGGTTTTGGTAATGATACCAAGCTCGGTGATTGCAGCAAACATCTCATCAATACTCTTGGGATAAATCGAGATTACTTTAATACCAAGCTTCTCTAAATCTTTGGCTACTCCCTCCTGTTCAAGAGAAGAAGTTATCACATATTCAGGTCTTAATAAAGCAATTTTCTCGAGATTTACTTGCCCAAAATTACCGACCTTTTCTTTGAATTGCAATATTTGTGGAAAATTACATTCCTCAGTGACTCCAATTATTTGCCCATCACCTGCAATTTTTACAATAATTTCGGCTAATTCTGGTGAGATAACAACGATACCATTTTTGGGCAATTCTTGTTGACATGCCATAATCACTAAAGATAAGAGGAAGATTATTAAAAAAGTTTTTTTCATGCTTTGCATCCTTTCTACAAGCTTTTTGCCATTGTCTTTAGATGCAGTGCATGCTATTTATAGCAATATTTCTCATCTTCCGCGAGAAACACTCTAAAGACATATGGCAGGTTTCCTGGCTTTCAGCGGGTTGTGTGATTAAACCTTCCCATTTAACAGTGGTTTAATCTCCCTTTTGGCTGATTACAGTGGCGGAGACCGCTCTCGCTTTTCACGAGATTCCCTTCAACACCGATATGTCTGTCACAAAAGTGACATAATCACAAAATATTAATATGATTTTTGTGTCAAGCGAAAAGTATATTTAATTTTTTGAGTGAGTTTTTTTGAACAAAATACTCTACTTTTTCTTGTTATTTTGTGCTATTTTTTCATTTTTAATATAAGCTCTATAAAACTCCATTTAAACCCCTATTGATGCCCCTTTCATACCCTTTACACTCCTACTACTTCTCCAAGATAGCAGGAGGATGGTAACGGGATGGTAACGGGATGGTATAAGAAATCATTGTTGTTTAAAAGAAGGTAATTCTGAGCAAAAAAATGATAAAAATTAATGTTAAATCATGTATTTTGAAAAAGAATTTTGACAGTTATGAATATTGCTTTAGAATTATTAAAAAGACTTATTTGGATAAAAAATATAATAATTGTGATCTGGCTCCAAAAAAATTGATAAAACTCGTACGACCATTAGGCTTGATTATTTATTTGGTCTTTCGAACGGCAGCAGAGAATAATAGAAAACAAAAAATATACTTGACATCTACGATGATAATTGCCAAAGTAGTATTGAAAATAATATTAAGGAGTTATGATTTAATACTATCTGGTACATATTAATTGATTTATCAAGATGTTTGATTGTTTACACATTAATAAATATATTTTTTAAAGAACCAAACTGATTTCAATTTGTAAATGCTTCATAGCTGCTTATAAATAGTAAAATGCCAATAATGATAAAAGAAGCTCAAATGTATGAATTAAACACTATTAAAGAACAAATCAGTAAAGGAGAATCCCTTTATATTGAGTTCAAAGAGTTTTTTAGCAAAGCCAATGACATAGCAGCAGAAATAGTTGCTTTTGCAAATTCAGAAGGTGGAGATATATTCTTTGGTATAGCTGACAATGGA
>JAJBBH010000066.1 GCA_020532185.1 Candidatus Cloacimonadota bacterium
AAAAAAGCATATTTACAAATAATTCAAGATTTTTATTGACAAAAAAAGCGTATATAAATAAGTGTTGAGAATGAATCTCAATCGCAATGATTGAAGTCAAATATAAGTGAGGTGAAAATGACAGACTATAAGCAAGTATTTGAAGACTATCTTAAGACTCAGAACCTTTTGCTAACACCACAAAGGCTAAGCATTCTCGATGCAGTGCTCTCAATTGACAGTCATTTTGATGCAGAAATTTTGCTTGAAATTGTACAAAAAACAAACAAAAATGTCTCACGTGCAACTGTCTATCGCACAATTCCACTTTTAATTGACGCAGGACTACTAAGCAGTTCAGACAGCATGGAAGAAAAAGAGTCTTACGAGTGCGTTTTGGGCAACACCAAGCACTTTCATCTACTCTGCACAGTCTGTAATAATATTTTGGAAGAAGACGAAAGCAAAGACCTATTGGATTTATTAAACAAAGCCTGCAAGAAAAACAAATTTAAAATGAATGATTATATATTAACAATAAAAGGAGTATGCCGTGCTTGCAAAAAATAAGCTAAGAATAGCACTGATAGGCAATCCAAATAGCGGAAAAACAACGCTATTCAATGCCCTGACAGGCTCAAATCAGCATGTTGGAAACTGGCCAGGTGTAACTGTAGAAAAGAAAAGTGGCATCATGAAGCACAAAGATTATGAGCTTGAAATAATTGACTTACCTGGTATATATTCGCTTAATGCTCAGTCTTTAGACGAGAAAATTGCCAGAAATTTCATAGTCAATGAACAGCCTGATCTAATCTTAAATATTGTAGATGCGGGCAATATGGAAAGAAACCTATATCTCACCATGCAGCTTTTGCAATACAGAAAGCCTGTCTTAATTGCGTTAAACATGATTGACTTGCTCGAAAAAATGGATATGATTGTCGATTATCCAAAGATGGAAACAATGCTAAATTGTCCGATCATGCCTATTTCCGCAACCAAAAAAGAAGGACTCGAAGAGCTTAAAAACAAGCTAATCAGCGTTGATTCGTTCCAAGAATATATCTCAACCGCAAAAGTCGCTTATGATGAGGTGATTTTTGCAAGTATCGACCGCATAGAAAACTTCTTAGAAGCTGAAGCAGGCGAAGATATAAATCAATATCTATATACAAAACAAGTAGATTCATGCCAGATTGACGACCCATGTATATACTATGGAACAATCGATAAACATTATTTCTTCTTAAGGCTTTTAGAACAAGATGAGCTGATTATCAAAAACATTAACTATGACTTTATGAACTTTGTAAACCGTGAACGTGAAAAGATCTCAAAACACACACGTATGCAAACAGAACTATTAATTGCAGAAGGCATATATGGTTACGTTCGTGGTTTATGCAAAGATGTCATCCAACGCAAAACTTCATCAAGAAAAAAGAACTCTGACTCTTTAGACCAAGTTTTCTTAAATCAAATATTTGGCTTACCTGTCTTTGTCCTAATCATGTACCTTGTCTTCAGCTTATCAATGACTTTTAGCGAGCCTTTTATTGGGTTTATCGAGATCTTTTTTGAAGGACTTTTGGTTGATGGTACACGCAACTTGCTAACAATGATGCATTTCCCTGAATTTCTCAAGATTATTATTGCTGACGGCTTAGGCGGCGGCTTGATGACAGTCTTATCATTTGTTCCACCTATTTTCCTGATTTTCTTATGTTTATCAATCTTAGAAGATTCTGGCTATATGGCACGTGCGGCTTTTGTGATGGACAAAGTTATGCGTTACTTGGGCTTATCTGGAAAAGCAGTAATCCCCATGATAGTTGGGTTTGGCTGTACTGTTCCTGCTATTATGGCTACCAGAACATTGGACAGCAAGCGTGATCGAGTCATGACTATTTTGCTTGTACCTTTTATTCAATGCGGTGCAAAGATACCCGTTTACACAATGTTTGCTATGGTTTTCTTCAGGCAATATGCAGGTTTAGCGATTTTCCTGATTTATCTATTGGGCATTTTCTTTGCATTTATCTCTGCAATTCTCTTTAAAAAGCTCTTATTCATTGGGCATACAAGCGAGTTTGTGATGGAATTGCCGTCATATCACCTTCCAACATGGAATGGTATTATGACACATACCTGGTTTAAATTGAAATCATTTGTACTAAGAGCTGGGCAAACCATTCTTATTGTGATGATATTCATGGCTTTACTAAACTCTTTGCCACTTTATCACAATGCAAAAGATAATATCACAGAGACACCCCTTACCCTCAGTGGCAAAGTATTGACCCCACTTTTCAAGCCTATGGGTATTGAAAAAGACAATTGGCATGCTACACTGGCACTCTTTACAGGCTTCTTTGCAAAAGAGGCAATCATAGGTACTTTTGAAGGTCTTAATTTGTCAGAAAACTTTGATACTCATGCAGAAGAGGAAGAAGAATTCAGTATTGCAGATTCATTTATCGAAGCTATAAGCGAGTTTAAAGAGGGTATTATTGGAGCGTTCCATAAGTTTTTCAATCCTTTTAAATTGGAAGAAATAGAGCAAGAAGAAGAGGAACTTAATACTCACTACTTGAAGCATAAGTTCAAGTCTGTACATCAAGTCATAGCTTATCTGCTCTTTATCATGATATATGCACCATGTATGGCGTCAATTGTGGCTGCTCGCACAGAAGCAGGCTCCAGGCTGGCATTATTCCAGGTCGTATATCTCACTGTTCTGGCATGGATTGTTGGTACTTTTTACTATCAATTTAGCCAACTAAAAGATGGCATCTCATGGATGATGCTGTTGCCAATCGTGCTATCATTTGGCTTATTGGCATTTATCAAATTTTACGCAAAAGATGAAAATAATATAATGGATAGAGGTTAAACATGTGGTTTAAAAACAGAGGAAGAAAACCTTGTGGTGCTTGCCCAAGAAGAAGACCCCTCGATAATAGCTTGGAATCAGCATTTGAAGACGAACAATACAAAATCATCAACAATCCACACCGCAAATCATTTGAGCTTGGTTTGTTTAATGGCAATGTGATTAAAGTAATTAGAAATAATTGTAATCAAAGAAATATCATTATTGGAGTTGCTGACTCAAGATATATTATTTCCAAAGATATTGCCAGACATATCAAAGTGGAGATGGTGAGCTAAAAAACGTAGGTACATGTTTTTAACTTGTGCTTGCAAAAGCATAACGCAATGGCACGTAAAAACATTATTATCTGACAAGTTAAAAACTTGTTGTTACGATTAATTCGAACATAAAAAAAGCAGGTCGTAAGACCTGCTTTAATATAATCAAATACTTAATTAACCATTTTTCTTTTGGAAATCATCCATAAATTCGCCAAGAGCTTTGGTTGATTCTAATGGAAGTGAGTTATATGTTGATGCACGGCAGCCGCCAACTGAGCGGTGACCTTTTAAGTTATTCATTCCAGCTTTTTTTGCTTCATCAATAAATTGTGCTTCTAATTCTTCGCTTGGAAGTCTGAATGTGATATTCATCAATGAACGATCTTCTTTTTCAACAGTGCCCTTATAGAAGCCGCCACTGTTATCAATTGCGTCATAGATATAAGCAGCTTTCTTTTGGTTATTGAGTAAGACGTTTTCTAAGCCTTGTTTTTCAATCCATTGTAATACCAAGCCAATAACATAAACTGGGAATGTTGGTGGTGTATTAAACATTGAATCTTTGTCGATATGTGTTTTGTATGCCATCATTGTTGGAAGGTTTTTGTTCATTCTTTCGATCAAGTCTCTACGAATAACCACAGCGGTTGCACCAGCAGGTCCGATATTCTTTTGAGCACCAGCATAAATCAAGCCGTATTTATTGCCATCAACTGGGCGGCTCAAGAAGTCGGATGACATATCAGCAACTAATAAAACATCTTTTGGCACTTCAAGATCTTTGTGATATTCTGTACCGTAGATGGTATTGTTTGTACAATAATGTAAGTATGCTGGGTTTTCTGACAATTCGAATGATTTTGGTAAATAGCTAAATTTCTTGTCTTCTGATGTTGCTGCAAGGTGAGCTTGTTTGCCAATTTTAAGTGCTTCTTTGTAAGCTTTTCCTGCCCATTCACCTGTGTTGATATAGTTTGCAACTTTATCTTCTGGGCAAAGGTTTAATGGGAGCATGTAAAATTGTGTGCTTGCACCGCCACCTAAGAATAAAACGGAATAATCATCGCCTACATTGAGCAATCTTTTCATGGTGTTGACTGCAACGTCAAAGATTTCTTGATAATCTTTAGAGCGGTGGCTCATTTCCATAACAGACAAGCCTTTACCTTTGTAGTCAACTAAATCTTTTTGAACTTCTTGCAATACCTCTAAAGGTAATACTGCAGGACCAGCACTAAAATTATGAATTCTTTTCATAACATCCTCCAAAATATTATAATTACATTACTTGTAACAAAAAATGTGTTTTTCTGGCAAGCTTTTTTTTATATTATTTTGAAATTGTCGGTTTTCGCTCATATACAAGGCTTTAATTGCTTTTTTGAAAAACCTGTAATCTTGTAATAAAAACAAATTAGCCCTTCCAAATATTTGTCTATCTGTTATTTTTTTGGTTTCATGGCGATTTAAAATAGGATTTTATATAATTAGTAATCCATATATAAACTCTTTTGAAAATAATATTAATTTTTGTTGCCAAAATGTTTGCCTTATGATAATATGGCATCTAAGAAAATTGAGTTTTAATATGAGGAGTAGTAATGACGATAATTCTTGTCTATGTTTATGAAATTGTGATAGTAATCTTAATCATTTTTATTGCATTTTTGCTCTTTCTCTACAAGAGTAATAAGAAAAAATTAAGAGAATGTAGGATAAACAAAGAAGATCTGCAGAATAAAAACACTTTTTTGAATACGAACCTTGTTGATAATAACCCTGCCGCAATTCAAATTATCGACCATAATGGATTTTCTATTCATTATAATCAATCTTTCATTGATCTTTTTGGATATATACCTGCAGATGATATAAATATATTTGAGGATGAAAGATTGCTTGTGCATGGCTTTAAAGAGCTTTTGCAACGAGTAAAAAATGGTGAAAGTACGATTTTCCCTGTTTTTGATTATAATCCTCACCATAGTAATAAAACATTTGAAGATAAAGAGTTAAGCTTAAAAATGACTGCATATAGCATCCAAGAAAGCCCAGATAAACCAAGAACATACATTTTTAGCTATTATGACGAGACTGAAAAGGCACAAGCATTGTCTGCACTAATAAAAAGCGAAAGTATTGCTCACACTGTTATTGATAATTCACCGATAGGGATTGTGGTGCGCTCAAATACTGGACGACTTCTCCTTTATAATCAAGCATGGATCGATATTTGGGAAATAAAAAGTGAAGAACTGGCTCGTGAATTACAAAACAAGGATACCTTGCAGTTTGAAGGCTGGAAAGAAGCTTATGATGAACACCTGCAAAGAGTTAGAAATGTCTATTTAAATGGTGGAGAATACACAAGTTCAGAGATTTATACAAATGATAAGGGTGATCCAAAAGACTATCCACGAATTGTAACACAACGCTTTTCGAGTGTATGCAACAAAATGGGGCAGGTCGAATTTGTAGTTATTTTTACCACAGATATCACAGAGCAAAAAAGGCAAGAAGAAGAGCGATTACACCTCAATGCACAGCTTGGACATTCGCAAAAGATGGAGTCGATTGGGCGTCTCGCTGGCGGTATCTCGCATGATTTTAATAATATGCTCAGCGTAATTATTGGCTATTCTGATATGGCAATCTTAAATGCAGATGAAAATGAGCCAATTCATGGATATCTTTCCGAGATTAATAAGGCGGCAATAAAATCAGCAAATCTAACACGGCAATTGCTCGCATTTGCTCGAAAACAAACTATCAATCCTGTCGAGATTGACCTCAATATGGCGGTTAATGGCTTGAAAAAAATGCTCAATAGACTGATTGGTGAAAATATTAAGCTGATCTTTTCACCATCTCAGTCAGAAATATTGATCAAGTTTGATTCTTCTCAATTAGATCAGATTTTAGCAAACTTATGCGTTAATGCACGCGATGCTATCAAAGGAAATGGCATTATCGAAATCAAAACAGATATCAAATATATAAAGGATAGTTTTAGTGTCTTCAATCCCGAATTAGCAGCAGGAGAATATGCATTATTGAGCGTGAATGACAACGGCTGTGGCATGGATGAAGAAACAATTGAAAATATCTTTGAGCCCTTTTTTACAACAAAAGAACAAGGCGAAGGGACTGGGCTTGGTCTTGCCACTGTTTATGGGATTATTAAGCAGAATAATGGCTTTATAGAGGTGATGAGCCAGATCGATGCGGGATCGTCATTTAATATTTATTTGCCAATTTTCAATAAAGAAGTTGATGGAAGCACTGCAGAAAGAAACGAGCAGATGGCTAATATGGGCTATGAAACTGTTTTGCTCGTTGAAGATGAATTCTCTCTGCTCGATATGGCACAAGATATGTTAAATTTACATGGATATCACGTCTTAAGTGCGAACTCTGGCAAAGAAGCTATGAAAATAATTGACGAATACGAAGGAAAAATACACCTGCTCATCACCGACTTGGTGATGCCAGAAATTAACGGCAAACAGGTAGCTGACTATTTCTTCGAAAAAAGAAATACTGGTCAATGCCTTTATATGTCAGGATATACAGACAATATTATTGACGGTATTGACTTGAATAACAACTCAAGACATTTTATTCAAAAACCTTTTGATATCGAAAAATTTACTAAAAAAACGAGAAAAGTCTTAGATTCAGGCAAATCTTCAAATGAAGAAGATTGTTGATTTGCTTCGCAAAAGAGTACGAATGAGAAAGTGAATAAGTAATTTTACTTGGCTGCAATTTATTTTGCAGTATAAATTCTTGCATAATTTATGGATTGATGTTTTTGATAAACCCAGGGGTTTATATTGGACAAGCACAAGGCATTGCCTCTACAAATAAAAAACCAGTTTTTTATTTAATAAGGTATAAAACACATATCATTAAAAGCTGTTAATACAGTGTATAAGTAGGGGCTAAGATAGTTTTGCAAAATAAATCAAAAAATGCTTTGACATAATATTGCTTTTATTCATAATGAATAAAAATATGAGAGGAAATAGTTAATGGCTTTTATACATCTTCATAACCATACCCAATACAGTGTTTTAGACGGTGCATGCCAAACCAACAAGATGGTTGCATTGGCAAAAGAATATGGAATGCCCGCTGTGGCTATGACAGATCACGGAAATATGTTTGGGACAGTAGATTTTTCTACAATTGCAACAAAAGAAAAAATAAAACCAATATTTGGTATAGAGGCATATCTCGTCAATAATGACTATACTCATCCAGATTCCAAAGCAGATGAGCGCTATCATTTGATACTATTAGTAAAAAATTCTATCGGTTATAAAAACTTGATGAAGCTTTCAACATACAGCTATACACAAGGTTTTTATTATCATCCACGTATATCAAAGAGTTTATTACGTCAATATTCCGAAGGTTTGATTTGTCTATCTGCATGCATACAAGGCGAGATTCCACGCTTATTATTACGAGGTCAAGATGCAGAAGCTCACAAGGCTTTAGAATTTTATCGAGACGTTTTTGACGATGATTTTTACTTGGAGATCCAAGATCACGAAATCGAAGAAGAAAAGATAGTGATGCCCAAAATAATTAGTCTGGCAGAAGCAACTAATACACCATTAGTAGCCACAAATGATTGTCATTATCTCTTAAAAAAACATGCACCCGCCCACGATGTCTTGCTCTGTATTCAAATGAATAAATCGCTTGATGATCCAAATCGTATGAGATATTCTCCGCATCTTTATTTTAAAACAGAAGAAGAGATGCGAAAACTATTTCCTATGCACCAAGAAGCATTTGATAATACAATTGAGATAAATGAAAAAATAGATTTTCAGTTAAAATATGATAAATTTTTGCTGCCACAATGTGATATTCCAAAAGCATTTACAAGTGAGTCTGACTATTTAAAAGATCTCTGTTATAAAGCAGTACCAAGTAGATATCCCAAGCTTACTGAAGAGATAAAAAATCGTATAGATTATGAGTTGTCAGTTATCACAAATATGGGTTTTGCCTCATACTTTTTGGTGGTGAAAGACTTTATTGATGCGGCTCGTGAGCGTGATGTGCCAGTTGGTCCTGGTCGTGGCTCAGCAGCAGGCAGTATCATCTCATATCTATTGGGTATCACTCAATTAGATCCCCTAAAATATGGTTTGATTTTTGAGCGATTTTTGAATCCAGAGCGTATCAGTATGCCTGATATTGATATAGATTTTTGTGCAGAAGGACGTAGCAAAGTAATTGACTATGTAATTGAGAAATATGGCAGAGAATCTGTAACACAAATTATCACTTATGGCACGCTGGGTGCCAAGTCTGTGATCAAAGATGTTGCCAGAGTGATGGATGTGAGTGCTGCAGAATCAAATCGAATTACCAAACTGATGCCCTCAACACCTGGTATTACTCTGACAAAATGCCTGAAAGAGAGCTCTGAATTTAAAGATTTGATGGAATCTAACGATCTTTACAAATCTATACTTGAGTATAGTTTGGTGATTGAAGGCTTGATCCGTCAAATAGGTATTCATGCTGCAGGCGTGGTGATTGGTCCTGGAGACTTGAGCGATTATGTGCCCTTGGCAATCAGTAATCAAAAAGGTGGAGATCCCGTTGTTTTAGTGCAATATGAGGGCAAGTGGCTTGATGATTTGAAGTTGTTAAAAATGGACTTTTTGGGATTGAAAAACCTGACAGTAATCAAGCATGCAGTTGAATTGATCAAAAAGTATAAAAAAGTTGATGTTGATATAGAAAATATAGATCTGACAGATGAAAAGACTTATCAATTATTGTCGCAGGGTATGACAGACGGAATATTCCAGTTTGAATCTGATGGAATGAAGAAATATTTATCTGAGCTGAAGCCAAACCAGTTTGAAGATTTGATCGCTATGGTGGCTCTTTATAGACCTGGACCAATGCAGTTTATCCCAAAATATATCAAGCGTAAACATGGCGAAGAAAAAGTAAGTTTTGATCATCCATTGATGGAAAATACACTCAAAGAGACTTATGGTGTTACAGTTTATCAAGAGCAGGTGATGCAGTTGTCTCGTGAGCTGGCAGGCTTTACAGGTGCCCAATCAGATGAGCTTAGAAAAGCAATAGGTAAGAAAAAGCTGGATGTAATGGAAAAGATGCGAACTCTCTTTGCAGAAGGAGCACGAAAGAATGGGCTTAACAATGCAGTAATTGAGACAATTTGGACAGATTGGGTCAACTTTGCAAACTATGCGTTTAACAAAAGCCATGCTGCTTGTTATGCCTTTGTAGCTTATCAGACAGCTTATCTGAAAGCAAATTATCCAGTTGAATATATGGCAGCTTTATTATCACTTGAAGAGAGCACAGATAAGATACCTCAGTTTATTTATGTTGCCAAAAAAATGGGGATAAATGTATTGCCACCATCTGTAAATTACTCAGATGCAGGCTTTTCTATACGCGATAATAATATTCTTTTTGGTTTGCAAGCTATCAAAAATGTGGGCAGTGCAGCACTGAGCTGTATAATAAATGAGAGAGATGAAAATGGACCTTATAAAGATATCTTTGAGCTGGCAGAACGGGTTGATTCGCAAGCAGTTAACAAGGCTACATTGGAAAGCTTGATTTATGCAGGGGCAATGGATGAACTGGAAGGTACACGTGAACAACAAGTGATGGCTATAGAAAATGCGATGAGCTGTGCTATTGAAACTCAAATCAATAGGAAAAATGGACAGGTAACATTGTTTGACTTGCTTGAACCAGATGAAAAAGCCACATGTGAGCAAAAATTGCCCGAAGCAAAGGCATGGTCAATGATAGAAAAGCTGGAGCATGAAAAATCTGTTTTAGGCTTCTATTTGTCAGGTCATCCATTATCTGAGGACAAATATTTGATAGATTTATTTACCAATACTAATTCACGAGTATTATGGGAAGAAGGCAGCGAGATCTCTGCACAAGTGCAAATTATTGGCATCGTTTCAAGTGTCTTTAAAAAGCGTGATAGACGTGGTAATCCCTTTGCCATAGTGCTTTTTGAAGACATCTATGATAAGTTTGAATTGTCACTTTTTGCTGATGATTATGATAAATATATTAGCATAATTGAAGAATGTACAAAGCTATATATTGTTGGTGTACAAAACACATATAAAAGCAGTGAAAACGATACAATGCTAAGGCTTAAACCTTTACAAATATATACATTAGAGGATTTGTGCGAAAAGCTGTCAGGCGAGATAGTTTTGCAGATTGACGAGAGCTATGCAAATTCAGAACATGCAAAGTTTTTATTGCAACAAGCACAAGCATCGCCAGGTCATTTTTCATTAAAAATAAAAGTGAAAACAGATAAATTTAATACAATAGATTTGCACCCGCAAAAATTGCATATCTTCCCCAATAATCAATTTTATAAGCATTTTAGAAAAAAAGAAAACGTTAGCATACAAATTAGAATGGCATAAAATAATGCAAATAAAGTCTTTTCAGATAAAAACCCTTTTGCTTATTTTGTTGTTATCAAGTGCAATATGCAAAAGTCTGGAAGCACAACAGGTGATTTCTGAACGGGTAGGAAATAAAAACATAGTGTCATTGATTATTCCCACACAAAGCCTGGCTTATAAAAATAATGATATTAATGAGCTGACTATACAGGTTGTTATTAGCATGAATAATAAACTGGTACATAGACATAATGATATTTTAATTCTGGAGCCAGTTTTGCAAGCAAAGCATGATCTGTTTTATCAGTACTCATTTGAGGCAGGATCAGGCAATTATGATCTAAACTTAAAAATAAACAATAGGACTATTGGCAATACAGTTGAAAAGAGTTTTTCAGTTCATTTTGCAGAAGATAATCAAGCTACAAGCAGCTTTTATATGGGGTATTATTATAATAAAAATCTTTATCTTGCCTCAAGCTCAGATTGGCAAAATATGGCAGATTCGTTGTTGGTGCTTTTTTATCATGAGCGAACGCCAGATAAAGCATATTTGGTAATCAATGATAGCCTGTCGATACAATTGCCTGAAGCAGAACAGATTAGCTATATTATCCCTGCAGAATTTAAGCAAGAGAGCTTTGCAAAAGCTCGGATAGAAAGCGATTATGATAAAACAAAGCTGGTGAAATATTTCGAGCTATTTACTCCTCAAAAGCTGATGGCTAACCAATATTCACCTCAAGATCAATTGCAGCAAATACGATACTTACTCAGTCAAAATGATTATAAAAAAAAGAGAAAACTCAAAGACGAGCAGCTTGAACAAGCTATAAGACAATATTGGCTTGATCATGATCCAAGCCCTAATACTTTAGAAAATGAGTATCAAGCCGAGATATATACACGTATCAACGAGGCTAATCGACGCTTTGGTGTGAGGGGGATTAAGCAGGGATGGAAGACAGATTTTGGCATGGTATATATCAAATATGGTGAGCCAGATGAAATACAAAAAGAACACAATGTAGCAGGAAAATATCCTGTTGAAATATGGATATATAGATCGAGTAATAAAGTATTTTATTTTGATGATAAGAAAGGATATGGATATTATGAACTTAGGAGAACGTCAGATTTTTAAGAAATGCATTTTGCTTGTTGCTTTGCTAAGCTTTGCATTTTCAGCTTATGCTGTGAACTTTAACGCATCAGTCCAGCGCTTTTTGAATGAAGAAAAGCAAACTGTTTTTCATATTAATTACAAAGTTTTTAATAATCAATTGAAATTCGTACAAACTAAGCAGGGCTATATCGCAAGTCTTGATGTAACAATTAATCTTCTTTTGGATGGGCAAATAGTGGCAAGTGATAATTATCCCTATAATATTGGTGCGGCGACAGAGGGTATTGCTAAGTCTGCAACTCACTATGCAATGGATAAGATAAGTTTGACTTTAACTCGTGATGATCTAATTGCCCAGCTGATAATCAAAGACAAAAATTCAGGGGATACAAATGAGATACAGCTTGACTTATTTACCATTGAGGATGAAGCATTGATGAGTGATATCGAGGTGTCTCAAAATGTCACAAAGGATAGCTCTAAGGCGTTGGAACTGTTTCACAGAGGTGAGTATCTGTATTATGTTGATCCTATTCCAATTTTCTTTAATACGCAAGATAGTTTGTATTTCTATTGTGAGCTTTATAATTTGATTGAAGATAATGGCTATAAATCAATAACAGAAAATATCAGTATTATCAAGGGCGACTCAGTTTATTTTCACGATAGCAATAGTCTTAACTTTGAAGATGAATTAAGAGAGCCATACAAAACAGTGCCGATAAAAGGTTTGGAAGAGGGATTTTACCAATTAGTATATGATGTGCAAGATCATAATAGTGGCAAGCAGTATAGCAAAAGAACGTCTTTTTCGATAGCCAAAGTTCATTATAATATAAGCAGATTGTTTGAAGATGATGATGAAGAATTTCAGTTGATTAGTTATTTTCTTTCAAATAAGGAGAAAAAACAGTGGCGTAAATTGAACGAAACAGGCAAAAAGAACTTTATAGATAGATTTTGGAAGAGCAGAAATCCTAATCCAGGAAGTGAAGAAAATGAATATTTGCTGACTATTCAAAAGCGTGTGGAACATGCCAATTGGAAATATTCTCACTATGATAAAGGCTGGACCAGCGATATGGGTCGTATTTATATAAAATATGGTGAGCCAAATGAGCAGAATAATTATGTTACAGATTTATCGGCAAAATATTCACGAAAAGACTATGTGGTTTGGAAATATAATTATGGTTCTAAGATATTCATGTTTATGGATATGTATAATTCTGGTCGCTATGCATTGATTTATTCTAAAAATGATTTTGGCGAGAAGACAGATCCTAATTGGCGCTCATTCTTTGAGAAAGGTTGGGATGCAAGTATTATTGATGAGACTTCAGATTCATCAAGTCCAAATGAGAATGATTCGGGCTGGGGTTGGTAAATGAACGACTTTTTTTAACAATTTACCACTAAGCACACTAAGGTTTTGAACCACAAAGAGCACAAAAGAGTTTTAAGGTTTAACAACGAACTACAACGAACTTTAACGAACTTTTTTATTTAACCACAGAGAGCCACAGAGGGTTTGCTTGGATGAGGGTGGTACATTATTGATTTCCAAGTTTAGTTGTATGTGATTTAATATATGGCATAAATTTCTGCGAAATTTATGGTTTGATTGATCGGACAAGCACAAGGCATTGTCCCTACAAATTAATATTAAAAAACTATTCCAAGCCTTCCATGTATTTTATCATTTGTATTTGGTAATTACTATAGCTAAGCTTTTTAAATCCTTTTGGTGGCAAAAAGACAGCGTTATCCACTTTCATATGAGATACTTCAGAGATCGAATTATCAACCGATTCAACAGCTGCATAGATAGCAGGGTTGGATTTTGTTCTCATACCATAATCAAAGCGTTTCATAATATATCCATTTTGCTCGATAGCTTCAACTGCTTCCGTAATACTATCAATTGTAAGACCAAGAGCCGCAAGTAGTTTGGCTCGTCTTTCTTTAAACAAAGCCTCGACTTTTTGCATAGAAGCAATGGGGATTTCTTTGCCGATCTCCTCTTTAAGCTTTGGAGATATCCACAGTCTTTGAATCGTGAGCGTATCGTTCAAAACTTTATATTCAAAGCTTGGATAATTGGCTATCATCACTGTATCCTCGACAACTCTGACTCGCGGTGCCAGACGTGAATAAAGAGCCTTAGTAGATTCAATCATCATGTTTTTTGTTTCGTCATCGAGTGAATCCACTTCTTTTGCAATTTCAGCATTAGTTTGTTTTGTAATTTCCTTTTTAAAGCTATTAAAATCGATAATTGTATAAGCATTAATCTCATAGCCAATCATCATGAGAGTCATATTTCTAAAATCCCATACAGAAACAACGCGATTATCTATAACTTCAGCAAATTTACCTTGAGAATATATCTCTTGTGAGACAAAATCGCCCTCTTGTCTCGTAATTATCAAATCAGCAAACAAGCATGCATGTGTGATTACTAATATCACTAAAATATATATCTTCTTCATTTAATTTCCTTTCTTCTTAGCCTTTCCAAACAGCTCTTTAATTTTTTTCTTACGCACATCTCGTGTATCTTGTCTCTTATCGCTTGGGATCACAGTGTCAAGATAATCTATCAACCAGTGTTTGGGTTTATCTTCTACAATGCGGTTTTTCAATAAGACTTCTGCTTTATTGTTCCAAAGGCTTGGTTCTGCTTGACTTGGGTGAATAATATTTGTTTCATAAAAGATATTGAGCAGGAAGTAGAATAGGCTTGATTTGGTTGGGTTATTAAATTGAGAGATTCTGCCTTCGTCAGTCAAAGCATAGCCCTCAGTTTCCAGATAAGAAGGCGTTGGTATATACAAGTCATAGGCATTATTAAAATCAAAATAAGAAGATAAACAGACGTTGTAGGACTCACCAGCCTCATCAATATCAGTATTCCAATAGAAGTTTAATGAGTCTTTTTGTGCCAAACCTTGCTTAAAGTCGAATAGTGCAAGCCCGGATTGATTGTCCCAATATGAGTTGACAATAATTCCAGAAGGACCTTCAAAATCGCAGACCTCTGTTGCTTTTTTCCATATTTCATATATTTCTTTTTCAGTTAAGCAGTTACGATTATAGACAAAAATTGTTTTTGTGGTCAAATCTGATTTTATACTTGCCAAAGATTCGCTTATTTCATCAGCAAATTGATTGAAGTTTGATTGTCTTGGATTGACCAAAATAAGTTTTGCACCTTGTCTTTGGGCAGTTCGGCATAATGTTCTCAAAGTGTGGGTTATTTCTCCAATAATAATGATAGAATGAGCTTGATTGAGGCGATAGATATTCAAATCTCGAAAGTTTGTGTTAATCAATTTATCTGTAAAGTCTTGATAATTATAGAGAGTGCTGACAGTTGCTTTTTTAGTTGCCTCGATAGTTTTGGCGATTAATAGTTCATCGATAGTTAGTTCTGGTGTGATATAAAAATGTTTGTTTTTATGGAGCATCAACTGCTGTGTTAATATCTCTTTTACTTCTTTTAATGAAATCTCATGCCACTTGCCATCTCGTTTTTGCATTGGTTTGCAAATCCTATCTTCTTGATAATAAATTTGCCATCCATAGCGTCCATAAAAGCAGATATTTCTTCCATTAAAGCCTTCATGTTCAACATCTGGATGAGAAATTACGCGAATAGTTTGATTACTCGAATCTACCTTTATTTTACAGCCTAATCCACAAGAAGCACAGTTTTGATAGGTAATATCTCCTGTTAGGTGGCTGATCTTTCTTTCAGTATGTTTTTCTGTTAGTGCACCAGTTGGGCAGACAGCTATACATTTACCGCAAGATTCGCAGCTTGTTTGTGTAAGCGATTCATTGTATTCTGGTGCAACGAGTGTTGTAAATCCACGATAAATATATCCTAAAACGCCAGCACCTTGTACTTCAGAGCATATTCTAATACATCGTCCACAATTGATGCATTTATTATTATCACGTCTGATAAATGGGTGGCTATCATCGATTGGATGGCGGTTTTGATCGCCAGATAAGATGATATGCTCGATCAAATAATCGCTTGCATATTCACGTAATGCACAAGTTTCATTTACTTGACAACCACATTCAAGACAGCGTTTTGCTTCGTTGATAGCCTGCTCTTCGGTGAAGCCCAGCTCAACTTCTTTAAAGTTATCAATTCTTTCTTTAATCGGCATTTCTGGCATCTTTGCACGGTCAATAACAGAATATTCTTCATATTCTTTTTTGCTAACATCGGCGAGTTTTTTTGCTTTTTTTGAATCGAAGCGAAATGCTTTTTTTTCAAATTTACCGTGTTTTAGCCAATAATCTATCTGTTCTGCGGCAATTCTTCCATCGGCAATAGCTTCGATAGCAGTCGCAGGTCCACGTCTAAAATCTCCTCCACCAAAGATATTTGCCAAGCCTGAATACATGGTATTTTCGTCCACTTCAATAGTTGACCATTTCGACAAAGGCAAAATATTTTGTTCAACTTGATTCTTTTCTTCAGCCAAAAATCTCACTTCTGGTATCTGAGATATAGCGGCTATCACAGAGTCAAATTGTTCGGTTACGAAGAGGTTTGTGGGCATTGGTCTTCTACGCCCGCTTATATCAGGCTCTCCTAAGATCATTTTTTCTATACGTATTTCGTGCAATTTATTTGGTTCATCAGCTGTGGCGATGTATTCTACTGGGTTCATTAGCGGATAAAACAGAATACCTTCTTCATAGGCAGCATCAATCTCGAACTCATCAGCAGGCATTTCTTCGCGGGTACGTCTATAGATGACAGTAACATCGGCGCCAAATCTTTTTGCAGTTCTTGCACAGTCAATAGCGGTGTTTCCTCCACCAATAATAGCGACTTTTTTACCCAGTTTGGGAGGATTTCCGAGCACGACTTGTTTGAGATAATCAACGCCCAAATAGCAGCCAGTTAAATCGCTACCAGGTAAAGGCATATCAACTGCTTTTTGTGCTCCGATAGCCATATAGACAGCATCATAATCACGACTTAATTTGGCAATACCCAAAGCACTATCCTCAATGTTTCCAATCGGGTTATTGCAATGAATTTTCATGCCATTGGTGCACATCAGGTCTATTTCTTTATCCAAAATTTCTTTAGGCAGGCGATATTCTGGTATACCATATCTGAGCCAGCCACCAGGTTTTGGAGAGGATTCAAAGACATCTACTTCATAGCCAAGATTTGACAGATAATATCCACAAGTCAAGCCAGATGGACCAGCACCAACAATAGCAACCTTTCTATTATTTGCTTCTGCTCTATCTGGTACCCATGACCAAAAGTCTTGAATATCAAAATCAGCTGCAAATCTTTTTAATTTACAGATAGCTATTGGTTCATCGACAAGTGTGCGACGACATTCATCTTCACAAAAGGCGGGGCATACTCTTCCGATCGAAAGTGGCATTGGTAGTGTATCTTTGATGATTTTTACTGCTTGATGATAGTCTTTGTTGGCAATTGCAGCGACGTAAGCCTGGATATCAACTTGATCAGGGCAAGCCAATTTGCATGGTGCTTCGCAATCAGCATAGTGATCTGATAATAGTAGCTCGAGTGCCATTTGTCTTGCTCTGAATATTTCGGGAGAATCAGTGATTATCTCCATATTATTATATACTTGTGTGCCACAGGCGGTTACAAAGCCTTTTATACCCTCTACTTTTACAGCACATACCCAGCATGAACCATACGGATTAAGCTCTACATCGTGGCAGAGTGTTGGCACTTCTATATTATTATCATTTGCAACATCTAAGATTGTTTGACCTTGTTTCGCTTGGACAGTTTTTCCATTTATTTTTACGACAATCATTTGGTCTCCTATTTTTTCACAATTGCTTGAAATTTGCAGGCATTAAAACAAGCACCACATTTAATACATTGGTTTTGGTGAATAAAGTGAGGTTTTTTTAGTTCACCGCTGATACAACCAACAGGGCAGACTCGTGTGCAAGCTGTACATCCGACGCATTTATCTGCAACAACGCTATAGTTTATCAATTTGTTGCATACTCCTGCACGACATTTATGATCAATAATATGCTCTTCATATTCTTCACGAAAATATTTCAACGTTGTCAATACAGGGTTAGGTGCAGTTTGCCCCAAGCCACATAAAGATGCTTTGCTAATATTTTCCGCCAAGTTTTCTAATGTATGAATATCTTCAATTTTGCCTTTACCTTCTGTTATTCTGGTTAATATTTCGAGCATACGTCTTGTACCAATACGGCAAAATGTGCATTTACCGCAAGATTCGTTTTGAGTGAAGGTGAGAAAGAATTTTGCCACGTCGACTACGCAAGTGTTTTCATCCATGACAACCATGCCGCCAGAACCCATGATAGCACCAGTTTGGCTGATAGAATCATAATCTACTATTGTATTGAGCATTGAAGCAGGTATGCAGCCTCCAGAGGGACCGCCAAGCTGAACAGCTTTGAAGGGGCTATCATCTTTCATACCGCCGCCGATTTCGTAAATAACATGGTGTAATGGCACTCCCATAGGCACTTCAATCAATCCAGATTTTTTGATTTTCCCAGCGAGGGCAAAAACTTTTGTTCCTTTTGATTTTTCTGTTCCCATTTTATTAAACTCTTCGGCTCCATTTAGGATGATCCAGGCAATATTTGCAAAAGTTTCAACATTATTTATATTTGTAGGTTGTCCAAACAGTCCTGACTGTGCGGGATAGGGAGGTCTAATATTTGGCATTCCACGTTTTCCTTCAATCGATGCAATCAATGCAGTTTCTTCACCGCAGACAAATGCTCCAGCACCTTCTTTGATATGTAAATCAAATGAGAACGAGCTTTTTAAGATATTTTTTCCCAAGATATTATTTTCATAAGCGTCTTTTATTGCTTTGTGTAAGTGTTTGATTGCCAGAGGATATTCTGCTCGCACATAGATATAGCCTTCGTCAGCACCTATTGCATAGGCTCCAATAAGCATACCTTCAATCACAGAATGGGGGTCGCCCTCAAGTACACTTCTATCCATAAAGGCACCAGGATCGCCTTCATCAGCATTGCAGATCATATATTTTTTTTCTCCAACTCTTGAGTTGGCAGCAATTTCCCATTTCAAGCCTGTGGGAAAACCAGCACCGCCACGACCTCTTAGTCGAGAGTTGAGTATTTCTGTTACTACTTTTTCTGGGCTCATCTCTTTTAAGACTTTTTGCAATGCCGCATAGCCTTGTCTATTGATATAGTCTTCTATTGATTCTGGGTCTATGATACCACAATTTCTTAAAACTATACGTGTTTGTTTTTTAATGCCTTCATTTTCTTCGCCTTGTAATGTTGTTTCTGATGTGCTTTTCTTTGTCAACAAGATCTTTTCTTCTTGTGGGTTTTGATTAAGGTAATTTTGGATGATTTTTGGAACTTCCTCTTCTGTAATGCGCCCGTAAGTGATATCTGGCATATTGGGCATAATAAGCTCCATCAATGGTTCGGCAAAACACATTCCAATACAGGCTGTTTTTATTAATCGGCAATTCAAATTGTTTTGCTTGATATATTCTTCAGCAGATTTATAAATTTCTTCGGCACCAGCTGCTCTACCACAGCTTGCCATTCCAACTTTTATAAGACATTCTTTCATAGTAATTCCTTATTAATAATAGCTTTTAACTATTTGAGTTACTTTTTCACTTGTTAATTTGCCGTAAGTTTTGTCGTCAATCATTATCACAGGTGCGAGGCTGCAGCAGCCAAGACAAGCCACTTCTATAAAGGTGAAAAGCCCGTCAGCAGATTGATCCTCACCATCAGTTAAATCTAAAACATTGCGGATAGCAGTTGAGATATTATTTGCTCCTGATACGTGGCAGGCAGTGCCTTTGCAGACTCTGATTATATGTTTTGCTAAGGGTTTTAAACGAAACATACTATAAAAAGTTGCAACGCCATAAATCTCAGCTTCACGCATTTTCATCTTTTCTGCCACATATTTCATGCTTTCTCTTGATAAATATCCCTCTAAATTTTGAATATCTTGCAATAGAGGTATCAATATGCCTTTTTTTGCTGCGTATTTTTCTATCAGTTTATCAAGCTTTTGAGTATCAGTAGCCATGTTTACCTCCAAATAATATAAGTTAAAATAATAGTTCAATGTTAAATGTAAGAATAGGGGATTTTTGGCAAGTAAAATCTTTGTTTTTTTCTTCTTTTGTTTTTATTCTAAAAAAAATAAAAAAATAGCTTGATCAAATATCATAGTAAATTAATATAGTATTATTATTAATAAAAGGAATATAATCGATGAAAAGTCAATATAAGATAGCGGTTTTAACTTCAGGGCACAGTCGAGGCTCAAATTTTAGGGCTATTTTTAATTATATAAAGGACAAAAACCTGCCGATTGTGGTTGACTTTGTATTGATTACTGATTCATCTGCACCAATTAGAGCCTTTTGTGAGCAGATGGGGATTGATATAATATATTATGATGGGCAAATGAAAATAAATGATTTTTTGCTTGATATATTTGCCAATAAAAGTATTGATCTAATTGTTTTGGCTGGTTTTATGAGGAAATTATCCAAGAGATTTAT
The DNA here is from genome assembly GCA_020532185.1 of Candidatus Cloacimonadota bacterium. GTDB lineage: Bacteria > Cloacimonadota > Cloacimonadia > Cloacimonadales > WRIO01 > JAGOCT01. The sequence continues at coordinate 20,319 of JAJBBH010000066.1, forward strand.
CGAGACAGTTAGAATTCCTGTGATTAATATACACCCTGCTTTATTGCCCAAATATGGTGGTAAAGGTATGTATGGTAATAAAGTTCACTGTGCAGTATTTGAATCGGGAGATCAATGTTCTGGAGCCACTGTGCATCATGTCAGCTGTGAATATGATCAAGGTCAGATAATTTTGCAGGAAGAAGTAGATATACTTGATTGCCAATCAGCCGAAGAAATAGCCCAAAAAGTGTTGCAGATTGAGCATAGAATATATGGTAAAGCAATAGAAAAACTGCTTTTAGGTGAGGATTAGTCAATGAATAAAGTATCAATATTGCTCTTGTTTTTGCTTTCATTTGTGTTCTTATTTTCTTATAATGAAGAGATAATTGATAGCAAATTGGAATATCTTGAAAGTTTTCCTGATGATATCGAAGAAAGATTAGAATTGGCACAACTTTATAATCAGGAATATATGTTTTTAGAATCTACACTACAGTATATTAATATTCTTTTGATTGAACCTGAAAATTTGCAAGCATGGATAGGGCTTTTATTCGTCTTGTCTTATCAACAAAATGATGATGGGGTTTTGGGTTTGAGTAAAGATGCTTTGAAAGCGACAAATAATGATCCAACAATTCTTAGTATTGTGGGGTTTTCGCTTAGTGCAAAACAAAAGAGATATAGGGCTATCAATCTATTTAAAAAGGTTATGCAAGATGATCGAGCTCATGCTGAAGATGTGGGATTGGCAAAAATAAAATTAGCTGAGCAGTATTATGTTATCGGGGATTTTTATCGTTATGAGAAAATCAATAAAGAATATAGAAAAGCACAAATTGCCAAAAATGAGACAGCCCAAAATATTATAAACCATCAAGTTAGACTGTTTACAGAATTATTGATAGGAACGGAGAAAAAGGATCATTTAGTCGAGGCTTTTAGACAATATATCAATTTTGGTGGTATTGATTTGAACTTTGCAGTAAAACGAAATATCATAGATAATCAGCTTGCTAATCACATTTATACAGTAGATATCAATAATCGTGCTTTGCCTGTGAGCATATCGTCACAGTTTCATCTGATAAAAAGAGAAGAGACAAATTTTGCGCAATTAGATAAAGGGCATGCTGAATTGTTTACATTTTCCAAAGCATTTTACCCACAATCTACAAGTATTGAGCCCTTTGTCTCGCTTGGTTTTTGTGAGTATAAAGCAAATAAAGACATTTTGCAGTATAATATTGGTGTGCATTTGGTTACAGATTATTTTAATTTTATCGCAGATATTGGTCAATTAAATACAGAAGAGGATAGGACATATACAAACTTTAGTATTTACAGTAATCTTTTGCCTTTTTATACATTGCAAGTTGCAAATGGCTTTGGTAATAATCATCAATTTTCAAGTGTACAAGGCGAGCATTTTGATTCTCTATCTGCATCGCATCAATTTCATCAGATAGATAATATTTTTCACTTTGGTGCTTATTCATTTTCGGTGTCTTATGCACGTTCATTGAGAGATAAATGGCAAAACACTTGGTATTTTTCAACAGGTATAATTCATTAGAGGTTTATGATGAAAAGATATTTGCATAATCCAGTGATAAGCAGAAGGGATATAGTATCTGATCTCAAGGAATTAAGTGATGTGTCTTCTGTTTTTAATCCTGGTGCTATACTATTTAACGGCAAAATTACTTTGCTTTTAAGGGTGCAAAATAGAGGTCGTGAGACTTTATTAGTAAAGGCTGTTTCTGATGATGGGTATAAATTTGATATATCATCTCAAGCTGTGAATATAAGAGGTTTGGATTTTGATGGTGATCGAAAAATCTATCATATATATGATCCACGTATTACTATGCTTGATGGGAATTATTATATCATATGTGCTGTCGATACGTCAGAAGCTTGCTTTTTGGGGCTTTTTGAAACACAAGATTTTGATAATCTTGACTTTATTGACTTTATATCAGAGCCTAATGTGCGTAATGGAGTACTTTTTCCTGAGAAAATAGATGATTATTACTATCGATTAGAGCGACCAAACGAGCATGTGCTTGCAAATGGTACAAAGACAGGCATAGCAATTACTATTTCAAAATCAAAAGACTTGATCAAATGGGAGAGAATAAGCGAGCTATTTAGTGGTAGACCGCATTATTGGGATGAATTGATTGGTTCGGGACCTCCTCCTATTAAGACCAGGCATGGTTGGCTTCATATTTATCATGGTGTAGCGACGCATTTTTCTTCGTCTAATATCTACCAAGCAGGATATAGCTTGCTCGATCTTAAGTCTCCTGAAAAAGTTTTATATCGTAGCAAGTATAATATACTTGAACCACGAGAGCTTTATGAGCTGACAGGTCAAGTGCCTAACGTTGTCTTTCCGAGTGGGATGATTGGTGTTGACTATGATAGTGAAGGCTATTTGTGTGATGATAGTAGGATTTTAATTTATTATGGTGCAGCAGATACAGTGGTGGCACTTGTTGAAACAAGTTTAAATGAATTATTAAAAATGTGAGGTAATGTGAAAAGGGATTTATTTTTATTGATTTTTGTGATCTCTTTCAAGGTTATTTTGGCAGATTATTTTCCTGTGCCAGCATATGAAATAACGCCTAATTACTATGCGTGTTATCGTACAGAAGAGGCAATCATAATTGATGGTAGGATGGATGAAAAGGCATGGCAGCTTGCAGAATGGACAGATCCTTTTGTAGATATAGAGGGAGATTTAAAGCCAAAACCATTTTATAATACTCAAGTAAAAATGCTTTATGATGATGAGTTTTTCTATTTTTATGCTTATCTTGAAGATAAAGATCTCTGGGCAACACTTACAAAGAGAGATGCTGTTATTTTTCATGATAATGACTTTGAGATTTTTATTGATCCAGACGGTGATACACATGACTATTATGAGTTGGAACTTAACGCATTCAATACAGTTTGGGACTTATTAGTTTTGAAGCCATATCGTGATCGTGCACAAGTTGCTGTGAATGCTTGGGATATACAAGGTTTGCAAACAGCAGTTCATTTAGATGGCACGATTAATGATAATAGTGACGAAGATGTGGGTTGGGGTGTGGAAATAGCTATCCCTTGGGTAGTATTAGCAGAATGTGCACATCGAGATAGTCCTCCCAAAAATGAAGATATTTGGCGTGTAAATTTTTCACGTGTGCATTATGACTTAGATAAAAAGGGTGATTCATATGAAAAGAGGCGTGATATAGAAACAGGTAAGCTTCTGCCTGAATATAATTGGGTTTGGTCAGCACAAGGATTGATTGCTATGCACTATCCAGAGCAGTGGGGCTATGTGCAGTTTTTTGATAAAGGCGTTGCTGACGTGCTCGAACAAAAGCCATATCAACTCAGCCAAACCGAAATAGACAAGGTTTTACTTAGGCAAATCTATTATGCACAAAAACAGTATTATATGAATCATAAAAAATATGCAAAATCACTTAAAGAACTAAAGTTTTCATACGCTTATAAAAAAGAAGATTATCTTATCGAGATATATACGAGCCCACATTGTTATGAAGTTGTGCTGTTAAACAAGAAAACAGGTCAACGATTATTTATTTTTGAAGATGGTCGGCTATTAGAAAATATTGATTTTTAAAGTAGTTAAGGAAGTTTTTTTATTGTGGTTTATGAAAAAATATAATTATATATTAATAAAATTTGTTTTTAGTCAATATTCTGATATATTGTTTATAAGATTACTAAGTATAAAGGAGTACTAATTATGAAAAAGGATTATGGCAAAGATTTTTATGCTGTATCGAACGAGATATTGGATTTACTTTACAAAACAGGAATTAGTGCTGAACCAGATTTAAATCTTGGGAAAGCAGAAGTATTGTATTTAAGGTATCTTAAGGAACAAAACAAACCCGTAAAGATGAAAGAACTTAGCGAAGCACTTGGTGTATCTCATAGTCGTATTACTCACCTATCAGACAGCTTGATTAAAAAAGGGTATATTAAGAGAGTTTTTTCTAACGAAGATCGTAGAGTTTTATATGCAAACTTGACAGAAAAAGCCAACCAATTACTCGATGATGATAATAATAAAAGAATAAATATCTATACAAATCTGATAAAAGATTTGGCTTTGGAAGAGACAGAGACAATATTAAACTACCTGAAGTTATGGAAGGAACACCTTACAAAAATAACGAGAGGCTAATTATATATTGATAGATAAAAAAGAGTGGCGAGATAAGTCCACTCTTTTTTTGTTTAATAAACAATAGCTTTGTTATTGTTTTAGAAATAGGAAAATGCAGATTAATCATTATAGAAAGGAAAATAATGAGATAATTTAGCAAGAAAAATTAATAAAACACGAAAAACGAAAAAAAAGATAGACATAAAAGAGATAAAAGTTTTTTTGGTATTTGTGTGAATATTGATTTTAAAGTGAGGATTTGTGGATAATAAAAACTTTTTATTTGAGCTTGGTACAGAAGAAATACCTGCGGCTTATATTAATAACGCTGTGCAAAAGTTGGAAGAAGGGATTACACAAGCTCTCAAAGACAATAAATTGACTTATAAAGAATTAAAAGTATATTCTACTCCGCGACGAATGGCACTCTTGATAAATAGTTTGCAATCTAAACAGGCAGATGAGATAATCGAAAAGGTTGGACCAGCCAAGAAAATCGCCGTCGATGAAAATGGTGAGCTAACCAAACCTGGTATGGGATTTGTGAAGGGTGCAAAAGCAAGTGTTGAAGATGTATTTTTTAAAGAGACAGCAAAAGGTGAATATATTGCTGTAAAGACAGAAATCAAGGGTCAAACTATTGAAGAGCTTTTGCCAGAAATAATAAAAGCAGCAATAACTAAGATAAACTATCCAAAGTCGATGAGATGGGGTTCAGAAAAGACATATTTTGCACGACCAATACGCTGGATTTTGTGCCTTATAAATAATAAGGTATTGGATCTTGAATTTGCAGGCGTGAAAACAGATCGGAAAAGCTTTGGGAATAGGTTTTATAAACAAAAAGAAGCTGTCGAAATAAATAGCCCAGATGAGTATTTGCAAAAATTAAGAGATCACTTTGTGATAGCTGATCGTGATGAAAGAAAAATGATGATCAGAAAACAAATGGAAGATCTCTATCAGAATAATGAAGAAAGTATCTTGGAAGATGAACGACTTTTGGAGCAAGTTACTGATTTGGTAGAATATCCAAATGCAGTGATTGCGTCTTTTGATAAGAAATATCTGAGCCTGCCAGAAAAGATTATTAGCTCGACATTGAGCCAAAACCAAAAGTATTTTGCTGTGCATGATAAGAATGATAAATTGAGCAATAATTTTGTGTTTATCTCTAATGGTGATCCTGATCATGCAGATATTATTCGTCATGGAAATGAGAAAGTTGTGCAAGCACGGCTTGAAGATGCCTCTTTTTATTATGAAGAAGATACTAAGAATAGCTTGGAGACTTATGTTGACAAGCTGGGTGAGGTCTTATTTCAAGCACAATTGGGAACTGTTTTGGAAAAAACCGAGCGTATTCAAGAAATATCTAAGTATATTTGTGGTGAGTTGGGTATTGGCGAGGCTGAGCAAACAAAAGTATTGCGTGCTGCATATCTTTGCAAAGCAGACTTGGTGTGTTTGATGTTGGGAGAAAAGGAATTTACCAGGCTTCAAGGCTATATTGGTATGCATTACGCCCTGCATTCAGGCGAAGATAAGGATGTGGCTTTGGCTATTTATGAACATTATAGTCCGCGTGGACAAAATGATGCGTTGCCGTCAAATATTATAAGTGCAATAGTTGCCATTGCTGATAAGATCGATACGGTTTGTGGTATTATCGGTGTTGATATGATTCCAACAGGCTCGCAAGATCCTTTTGCTTTGAGACGTTCGGCTAACGGTGTTGTGCAGATTATTGAAGATCATATGATGGATATTGACTTGCTGGCTCTTGTTGATTTTGTGTTTGGATTATTGTCTGCCAAGTTGAAAGAGCAGAATCATAATTTGCAGATAGTTAAAGATTTTATGCAGCAGAGAATGCATTGGTTGATGGAGCAAAAAGGATTTGCCTATGATTTGATAGATAGTTTGAGCCATATTGAATGGTCAAATATTTTGGATATCAAGACACGTTTAGCAGATTTGAAGGAATTTCGTGAAAAGGGTGATTTTATCAAGCTTGTTTTGGGTTTTAAGCGTGTGTCTAATATCATAGAAAAAGATAAAACAGAAAAAAAGGTTGACAAGAAATATATGGAAGAGCAAGCTGAAATAGATCTTTATGAAAACCATATAGTATTAAAAGAAAAGCTGAGCAATTATTTGCAAGCTAAAGATTATCGTGGGGCATTAGCCGAGCTTTTGCCATTTAGTCAGTATATTGATAAGTTTTTTGATGATGTTTTGGTGAACTGCGAAGATGAGGCAGTGAAAACAAATCGTTATGCACTATTGAAGGCAATTAGGCTGAGTTTTTTGGATATTGCCGATATTAGTAAAATTGTAATAGAAAATAATTAGGAGATAAATTATGGATATTGTCCAACTTTTTAAAGATAAAGCAAAGGCTTTAAAGGGTAGTATTGTTTTGCCTGAAGCACGTGATGAGAGAATGCTTAAAGCATGCGAGATTATTTTGAATGAAGATCTGGCAAAAGTAGTTTTGATTGGTAATGGCTCAGAGATTAATGCAGATGCAGAAAGACTTGGTGTAAATATTGGTGGAGCAGATATTATTGAACCAGCCGATTATGCACGTCTTGGTGAGTTTGCAGACTTTTTCTATGAAAAAAGAAAGTCTAAGGGCGTTACTCTTGAGCAGGCAAAAGAGATTGTGCAAAACCCATTATTCTTTGGTGCTTTATTAGTGCAGTTTAAAGTTGTGAATGGTATGGTAGCAGGTGCTCAGAATACCACAGGCGATGTATTAAGAGCTGCTTTGCAGGTGATTGGCGTGAAAGCAGGTTTGAAGACAGTTTCAAGCTCGTTTATTATGGTAACCCCTAATTTTATGGGCGAAGATAAAGTGTTTTTGTTTGGCGATTGTGCAGTTGTGCCAGATCCTACTGCTGAGCAGTTGGCAGATATTGCTATCTCAACCGCGACAACACGCAGTGCATTATTGGGCGATGAGCCAAAAGTTGCTCTTTTGTCATTTTCAACCAAAGGCAGTGCAGAGCATGAGCTTGTTGACAAAGTTCGCGAGACTTGCAAGATTTTGTCAGAACGTAAAGTTGATTTTGATTATGATGGTGAATTGCAAGCAGATGCAGCAATAGTACCAAAAGTTGGGGCAAGTAAAGCACCAGGATCCAAAGTTGCTGGTAATGCAAATGTTTTGATTTTCCCTGATTTACAAGCTGGTAATATTGGTTATAAGCTTGTTCAGAGATTTGCTAATGCAGAAGCTATAGGTCCAATAATTCAAGGTTTGGCAGCACCAGTTTGCGATTTATCGCGTGGTTGCTCAGTTGATGACATTGTCAATACGATATCGTTAGTCTTATTAATATCACAAAAATAAAAATAAAGAGGTTGAACATGGCAATTAATTTATCAAAGCGTGTGAAGGCAATTCCACCTTCTCCAACATTGACTATCTCTAATAAAGCAAAGGAAATGATGGCTCAAGGGATTGATGTAATAAACTTTGGCGTTGGTGAGCCTAATTTTAATACCCCTGACTATATTAAAGATTCAGCTAAAAAAGCAATTGATGATAACTTTACCCGCTATACAGCAAATCCAGGAATTATCGAGCTTAGAAAAGCAATTTGCGAAAAGTTTATGCAAGATAATGGTTTGGAATATAGTCCAGATCAGATTTTGGTATCACCAGGCGCAAAAGCATCGATAGTTTTTGCACTTTTGGCAACAGTTAATCCTGGCGATAAAGTGCTTGTTCCTGCACCATATTGGGTTTCGTATCCATCGCAAGTGGAGCTTGCAGGCGGAGAATGCATTTATGTTGAGACATTGGAATCAAATGATTTTAAAATCACGGCTGAGCAGATTGAAGCATGTGTGCAAAAAGAAGGAACTATTAAAGCATTTTTCTTGAATTCACCAAATAATCCCACAGGTGCAGTTTATAATAGGGAAGAGTTGACTAAGATAGCAGATGTTTGTGTTAAACATAATATCATGGTAATTTCAGATGAGATTTATGAGAAGCTTATCTATGATGGCGAAGAACATATCTCAATTGCAAGTATATCACCTGAAATAAAGAATTTAACAATTATTATTAATGGTGTTTCAAAAGTGTATGCAATGACTGGTTGGAGACTTGGCTATTTGGCAGCACCTCTTGATGTTGCAAAAGCAGCAGGCAGAGTACAAGCTCATGCAAGCTCAAATACTAATTCAATTACACAAAAAGCAACTCTTACTGCATTGACAGAAGATGATGGGTCAATTGAAAAAATGAGATTAGAGTTCTTTAAAAGAAAAGAGTTTTTGGTCGAAGCTCTTAATAAGATCGAAAATGTTAGCTGTATTGTTCCTCATGGGGCATTTTACGCAGTACCCAATATTTCCTATTATATCAAAAATAATACAAAAGGCTTTACAACATCGAGTGAAATCTCTCTATACTTGCTTGAGAATTATCATATAGCATGTGTTGCAGGCGACTCATTTGGTATGAATGATATAATCAGATTCTCTTATGCTAATAGTATGGAAAACTTGGTTGAAGGTGTAAAACGTTTTGAGAATGGTTTGAAATCTTTAATCTAATGAGTGAGTAAATTGAGACGCAGAGTGTTAAAAGAAGAGATTCGATATAGATATGAGCAAAATCGCTCATCACGATTTGGCGGGTGGAAGGGTCTTATTATTAAGATCCTTCTGTTTGCTACTTTGATCAACTTTTATCTGTCTTTTAATAAAGGTAGTGCTCAGACAATACTTTGGTTTATTTCTGGAGGAAATAGGTCTTATGCAGGTATTGAAAGCGATGGTAACGAATGACTGATTTGTTTGTATTTTTTCTAAGGGATGAGTTTTTTCATATAAATGTTCAAAAAATAATCGCCTTCAAATACGCTCTATCAGTGAGTTTTGAAAAAATGAATGAAAATAGTTTTTGTAAACCCCCGTTTTGTTCTGCGTATTATAGTAGAGGGCAGTCTCAACATTTAAGAATAATAAATAAGGGAAAAAGATGAGTTTGTTGATAATTGGTTCGATTGCATATGATGATATTAAGACACCTGCAGGCGAGGTTAAAAATTCACTTGGCGGTTCAGCAATTTATGCGGCACTTGCAGCGTCAAAGTTCTGTGAGTCACGTATAGTCGGGGTTGTTGGAGATGATTTTGATAAGAGTGTGATTGATATTTTAAATGAGAATAAAATCGATACAGAAGGCATTGAATATGCTACGGGCAAGACGTTTCGCTGGGTCGGCGAGTATAATGATTTGAATTCAGCAGAGACTCACGATACTCAACTTAATGTATTTGCCGATTTTGAGCCTAAGATACCAGAAGCATATCTCGATAGCAAATATCTTTTTTTGGGCAATATTCATCCAGCTTTGCAATTGCAAGTTTTGGAAAAGTTTGGAAATGTAGAAATAGTTGCTTGTGATACAATGAACTTTTGGATTGATACAACGCCCGAACTTTTGGATGACGTTGTGCGTAAAGTAAATATCTTATTTATTAATGAAGAAGAAGTTAAGTCATTGACACATAAGCAAAATATCTTTGATGCAGGCGAGTGCGTGTTGTCTATGGGACCAAAGCTTGTGATAATTAAGCGTGGTGAATATGGTGCTGTTGCAATGTCGAAAGATTTTATGTTTTTTGTTCCAGTCTATCCAGTGCGTCATGTGGTTGATCCAACGGGTGCTGGCGATTCATTTGCAGGCGGTTTTATGGGTACAGTATTGCAAGCTGGTGAAATTACTGAAGATGTTATAAAAGCTGCTATGATTAATGGAACAATAAGCGCTTCTTTTAATATAGAGAATTTTAGTTTTAAACAATTGCTCGAAGCTTCAAGCGAAAGTATTGAAAAAAGAGCACGACAATTAAGAAAATTTATGGGATTGTAGGTTATTATGGATTACAAAAAATCTGGTGTGGATATTGAAGCTGGAGAAAATGCTGTCAATCGTATTAAGTCTTTGGTACGAACAACTTATAATAAGAATGTTTTAACAGAGCTTGGTGCTTTTGGAGGCTTGTATCAAGTTGATTTGACAAGCTGGAAAGAGCCTGTAATGGTGGCAAGTACAGATGGTGTTGGAACAAAACTGATGGTCGCTGCAATGGCAGGAGTGTATGATACAGTAGGTCAATGTTTGGTTAATCATTGTGTGAATGATATTTTTGTACAAGGTGCGGTACCACAATATTTTATGGACTATATTGGTTGTAGCAAATTATTGCCAGACCGTGTTGAAATGATTATAAGTGGTATGACCAAAGCATGTCGAGAAAATGAAATGTCTTTGATAGGTGGCGAAATGGCTGAGATGCCAGGCATATATCATAATGATGATTTTGATTTGGTTGGTACTATTGTAGGACTAATTGAAAAGAGCAAAATTATAACTGGTGAGGCTATCCAAGAAGGCGATATCGTTGTTGGTTTTACTGGCAATGGCTTGCATACAAATGGGTATTCATTGGCACGAAAAGTATTTTTTGATGTAATGGGCAAAAAAGTAGATGATTATGTTTCTGAGCTTGGAGAGACAGTTGGCGAGGCATTATTGCGAGTTCATCCATCCTATTATCCGTTATTGAAAGATTGGGTTGATCCGTCATTTAATCACGGTATGGCTCATATAACAGGTGGAGGTTTGCCTGGTAATATCAAGAGAGTTATTCCAAATGGCTTATGTGCACAGCTCGATAGTAAATCTTGGGAGGTTCCGACACTTTTTCAACTGATGCAAGAAGCGGCAAAAATTGAAACAGTTGAAATGTTTAAGGCATTTAATATGGGAATCGGTTATGTGGTAATAATTGATCGAACACAAGCAGATAAATTGTGTTTGGAGACAAAAGGTATGCAAATTGGCGAGATAATTTTGAGTGAAAAGTCAGAAAAAGTTAGAATAATATAAAATAGTTTGAAAAATGAGAAAAAAAGACAGGAGGCTAAGCGAATAAGTTTGGAAGCATAATGTGTTGTTACAACGATAAATATAGCAATAAAAACAACTATTTTCAAAAAAAGCATTAAAAAAATTGACAACTCTACATATTGCTATATTTTTTGGATATTGAACTATATAATAATTATATAGTATAGTTGTGAAATAAATGTGTAATTTAAATAAAATCCATAAAGGGAGGATAATTAATGCAAAAGAAACTGCTTATACTCATCGCAATAATTTCGTTAGTAAGCGTTTCACTTTTCTCTGCGACAACAGGTAAGCTTGCTGGGCGTGTAAGAGACGACAAAGGTGCTGTTGCCTATGCTAATGTTATTTTAAAAGGAACTACCATTGGCGGAATGACAGATGAACGCGGTAGGTTTATGATAATTAATATACCTCCTGGAACTTATACAGTTGTATGTCAATTAATGGGATATGCACCTTATGAGATATCCGGGGTGAGAATTAATGTCGATGAAACAAGAACCGTTAATATCCAGCTTGTAAGCCAAACAATCCAGATGGAAGCTGTAACAGTAAAGGCAGAAGAACAGATGGTCACGAAAGATCGTTCAGGCTCGGGTAAATCATTAACATCGGACCAAATCAGCGATATCGCAGTCACAGATATTCAAGGTGTAATTGCTATGCAGGCGGGTGTTACTCAAAAGGGTGGCGAGCTGTTTGTGCGTGGCGGTCGTGCGAATGAAGTAAACTTTACCGTTGACGGTATGTCTGTATCAGATCCAGTTGATGGAGGAAGTGCTTTAACTGTTGATATGGATGCTGTAGCCGACATGAAAGTTATCACTGGTGGTTTGACCGCAGAATATGGTAATGCTCAGTCAGGTATGGTAAATATTGTAAGTAAAGACGGTACACATATTTATGAAGGCAAAATCGAAGGTATTTCAGATCATGTAATACCTGGAGGTTTTCAAGCTAATTATGATGAGCTAAAATTTGCACTTGGCGGTCCCGTTATTCCATTCGCATCAGAAGATTTTAAGAGAAGATTTACTTTCTTTTTAAATGGAGCTGGCGCATGGACAGATTCACGTTATCGTAAATATTTTAAAAATAATCCAAATGATGATCTACTATATATATCATCTGCAGATTATGCAACATATGATCCTTACAAAGACCGTGATAAAAAGTTGGGTTTTGAAATAGGCAATAGAAACTATAATGATTATAATGTAAACTTAAAGGTAAAATATCAATTTTCACCAATGTCCAATCTAACCTTGGCAGTACGTGGTGATCGCTCGTATTATACACCTTTTTCACATTCATGGAAATATGCATTACAACATTATTTAGAATCTGAAACAAGACAGCAACAAGTGATGCTAACATACGATTTGACAATTGGTACTAAGGCAAACTTGAAAATTAAGTTTAGTGATTTTGAAAAAACAACGACACAAAACCCAAGAGGCATACAAAAAGATTCATTTATTTGGTTAGATCAGAGTAATTTCGATCCATCATCGGGTAGTTTTGGTTATGGTACTGTTGATGAGGATGGCGATGGAATATATGATGGACAAGGTTATCATGATTCAAGCTCATGGGTTTATTCAATTGAAGGCTTAGATGATGACGTTTATATCTCTGGTTTTATTGCTCCTGGAAGAATTTGGGACAACTTTATCGATGATAAAACAGCAACACAAAGTTTCCGTGCAGATTATGAATATCAAATGAATGAGATAATTGGCTTTAAGACAGGTTTTGAAGCAATAAAATATAAGATTGAAAAGAATCAGCTTGGTAATTTTTTAGCGATTGATATGCATAGATTTAATAATTACTTATTGCAACATGGTGTAGAATTTGAAACAGTAGAAGACGAAGATGGTAATCCTGTAACATACTACACAGCTGAAAGTTATACAGCAGCAGCGAAAGCATCATCAGGCTCACGAGACGGTTATAAGGCAGAGCCATGGCAGTTTGCATACTACTTGCAAGATAAGATGGAATGGGAAGGCATGATTGTTAATGCTGGTGTTCGTCTTGACTTTTGGTATTTAGGTAAAGAGTACTCCATTTTGCAAGATGATAACAGCTTTAGAACAAGAGAATTTAAATCAGATGACCGCTTACAAATGATGATATCACCAAGACTTGGTATTTCTCATCCAATTTCTGATAAAGACGTTGTTCACTTTGCATACAACTATCAAAACCAATTACCTCCAATGAGATATATCTTTACTTCTAAAGATACATTAGATGCATATAGTAGTGGTGGTGCTGTAACAGTTGGTAACCCAGCATTGGAGCCACAAATCACAATTACTTATGAAGTTGGTTTGCAACACCAAATGAGCGAAGACTATGTAGCAACTATTACAGCTTACTACAAGAACTTTTATAATTATGTGAGTACAGCTAAAGAATTGTCCACAACAGAAGCAAGTGTATATTGGTATAATTTTATATCAGAAGACTATGGCTCAGCACGTGGTATCGATTTGAACTTATCAAGACGAATGTATAATTTTATTAGTGCTGATGTTTCATACTCATTGGCTTGGGCACAAGGTAATAACTCGGACACAGTGGTTCAAGATGAAGCAACTAATCTTCGTGAATTTCCACTTGATTGGGATATTCGACATAACTTTAACTTTAGTATGACTTTTAAAATAGATAGAGGTGAAGAGTTCTTTGTACCGTTTACAGATTGGATTTTACCATTAGATGACTTTACAGCAAGTCTCAATTATAATATTTCATCTGGTCAACCCTATACAGGAATTGACCCAGTATCAGAGGCAGCTTTAGATACTAATGGCAAAAGACAAGAATATACATCAAACGCTGATTTGAAGCTTTCAAAAAGAGTATTTGTTAGTGATAATTCATTCTTTAGATTCAATTTCACAGTTGAAAATATCTTTAAGAAAAGAAACATTAACTCTGTTTATGCCAAAACTGGCTCACCATATTATGATGGTGCAGATCTAACAGATGCAACACAAGGCTTTACATTTGAAGAAACTCAATTTATCCATGATTGTAGTACAAAAAACCCAGCAAATACAAATAATAATAGAAACTTTATTCTTGGTGTTTCTTATAATTTCTAAATAATAGGAGGAAAAAATAATGAAAAGAAATCTTCTCGTAACACTGATAATGATATTCTCATTGAATATCTTTCTTTCAACAGCTTTGTTTGCTCAAGAAGCAAATATTGACACTGATGCTGTAGTTGAAACCGAAGAGGTTGTGAGCACTCAAACTGATGTTGTGGCTGAAAACACTGTAGGTAAATCTGGCTTAGAATACTATGCACGTAAAGTTGCAGGTAGTTATTTAGTTGACTTGATGATTGATGGTGGCTGGGTAATGTGGCCAATGCTTATTTTGGCTATCTGGGGCATCGCAATCTGTATTTGGAAAGTTCTTCAATTGTCTTATGCACGAATTAATTTAAACAATTTCCTCGCTCATATAATCCCATTGATTGAACAAAAGAAATATAAAGAAGCCGCTGAATATGCACAAAAAATCAGAGGTCCAGTTGCAAAAGTATCTCATGCTGGTCTTTTAAAAGCTGAAATGGGAACAGAACAGCTTGAGACAGCAATCGAAAACTCTTCAACAGTTGAGATGGCTTTCCTTGAAAAAGGTTTTATCCATATTAATACAACAATTAACCTTGCACCAATGTTTGGTTTCTTTGGAACTATTCTGGGTATGATCGAAGCTTTTGATGCTATCGCTAAAGCAGGTGAAGTTGACCCAACTATTGTTGCTGATGGTATTAAAGTTTCGCTTATTACAACTCTTGCAGGTCTTGCTATTGCTATTCCTGTTCAATTTATCAATAACGTATTGTTGACCATGGTAGATGGCTTGATAATCGATATGCAAAGAGCAGCAGATAAAATTGTAGAAACCTATGTTGAAAAGAAATAAGGAGGATTAATGTTACGTCCTCGTAAAAAAAGAGATATGGGTGGAATACCAACATCATCAATGTCTGATGTGGCATTCCTACTTTTAATCTTCTTTTTATCAACAACTAAATTTGACATGAAATATGGTCTTGGTCTTGTTTTACCAGCTCCTTCAACAGAAGAAACTGTAAAGGTGAGGCTTAAAGAAGATAACTTAACCCGTGTAATGATAGACAGGGAAGGCCGTATAGCAGTCAATGATGATATTGTACCTTTCGAAGAAGTTAGAGACAAAATCAGATCACTTGTAAAAGATAACCCTGATATGGTTATAAGCCTTAAGACAGATCGTCAGAGTAATTATAATAATATGATAATAGTGCTGGATCAATTAAGGCTTGCTGGCGCAGAAAAAATAAACCTTTCAACTAATTAGGAGTTTAAATGGCAAAGATTAAAAAAGCAGCAAGACCACAAGCAGAAATCCCCACAGCCTCAATGTCTGATATTGCCTTTTTGCTTCTCATATTCTTTATCGTATCTACCGTGTTTGTTAAAGGTAAAGTGATAAAAGTTGCTTTGCCGAGAGCAGAAAGTATTGACAAAATACCACGTTCTCATGCAGCTACTTTATATGTTGATCGTGCAGGTAATATTACTATTGATGATTACTCTATTCAAATACCCCAAATTGAGAATGTGATGATAAAAAAGCTATACGAAGATTTCAATTTAATCACCTGCTTTAGAACAGACCGCGAAGTAAGCTATGGCGTAATGGCAGACATAATGAATCAATTAAGAAAAGCAAATGCTCTGCGCGTGTCTTTTGAAGCTAAAAGAAAGTTGTAGGTAGATTATGGAAATGCAATACATTGATTGGAAAGATATAGCTAATAGCTTTTACGACAAATGTTTGGCTTTGACAATTTTATTGATGTTGTTCACATTTATAGTATTTCCAAACTTTGAAACAAAAGTAATCAGAGTTAAAGAAAAAGTATTGGAAACTATTGAAATATTAGATGAAATTCAAGAGAAAATTGAACAACCACAAGAGGTTGCCAAACCTATTGTTAATATCGAAATTGTAGAAGGCGATGATGCTGATGATGAAAGTATCGAAGAAATTGTTACTATTGATAAGTCTATTCTTGTTAATGAAGTAGCAATTGCACCTCCTACACAAGAAATTGGAACTACTTCAAGGTTTACAATCTACGAAGAACAACCCGTTCCTATCGCTCATATAGCACCTGAATATCCAGAATTTGCTAAAAGATCGAAAATTCAAGGTACAGTTATTTTGGATATAGAGATTATGGCAGATGGATCTGTTGGTGCAATAGAAGTGAAAAAATCTTTGCTTCCAGGACCAGGTGGTCTTGATGAAGCAGCGATTGCAGCTGTAAGAAAAGTTAGATTTCAACCTGCAAAAAATGCAGGCAAACCTATTGCTGTATGGATCACACTTCCCATTAACTTTAGCTTAAGTAAATAAATAATCGGAGGAATAAATATGGAATTATCCAGAAAGACAATTATTGCTATAACTTTGCTGATGATTTTGTCAACTGGATTACTTTATGCAGCAAAGGCTGTACAAGATGGTCCTTCTAAAAAGCTCGACTTGACGAAGTATCACAATGTCGGTAATATTTGGCTGCGTGTTAGTAATTATGGTTTTTTTGGCTCTGGTGATGATATAACACCACCTTGGCCATCTCTCGAGTACCCTGGCGGTAGTGGTGTTGACTACCTGTATCAAGGCGCTCTTTGGTTTGGTGCAAAAAAGTTTAGAAAAAATGATGTTGGTAAACAGTATTATTGGAAATCTTGGAATGGATTATCAGCTCTAACATCAGAAAATAATGATATAATAACTGAGGATTCTCCTGATTGGATTCCAGGTAAAAACTATGTGCCTGTGATCGATACCCTCGTTACTGTTGGCTTTGATGGCGATAAAGACTTGTATGAATTCCTACCTGCGTATAACCCACTTGAGTTTAGCCAGGATGGATATGCTGCATACAATAATGATGACCAAATTGCAACAGCTTCAATTCGTAATCAAAGACGTGGTGTTGATGATGATGGTGATGGCTTGATTGATGAAGATCCAGTAGGCTATGCATTTCCATTTAGAAAATCTCATGAACTGCCCGAAGCTTTTGCACGCTTTGGTAGCGACGTAAGCTCAGGATTTTTACACGAGATATCAAACTCATCAGACACAATTGTAGAGCATGATGAAATTTGGTTCCCATTAGGATTTACCGATTTAAGTTGGTCAGATCCAACAGGAACATTCGTGTTCTCACAACCTCACGATGATGATGGTGACGGCTTGGTTGACGAAGACGGAGCACCAGTATCTGAACAAGACTATATTTCATACTATTATGACTATAGCCCATTTGGCAGAACAGGTGACCGTGATTTTGGTAGCAGTGCAAGTAATAACAAGCATATTCCTTTGAATATTCGCGTAAGACAAATGAGCTATCAATGGTCATATGAATTTATCAAAAATCTCGTTTATGTTGAGTTTAATATAACTAATATGAACCCAAGAGACACACTCTATGATTGTGCTATGGGTATATACATGGACTCAGACGTCGGACCACAATCGTGGGGAAGAGAAAAAGCATCTGATGATAAATCAGGCTACGTGAGTGGTAAAGGTGCTGAATTTGCATTCTCATTTGATGCTGACTTTGATGGCGGGCAGACTCCTGGCTATTTAGGCTCTCGTGTTTGTACTCCAGACCCTGAAGAATTGGAATTTGCCTGCTGGTACTGGAAAGTTGGTGACGGTCCAGACGATTGGGATCCACAAAAATATTGGAACTTAGGCAATAAGAAAACAGCAAATGAAAAGTATTGGCTTTTGATAGGTAAACAACCTAATGATTCAAAATATACACCTTTGAGAATTCCTCCTCAATCAGAAGGTGAAAGCTATACCTATATTCAAGATGAAGCAAAAGATACAAGATATTTATTTGCATTCTATGGGCATGGAACAGGTATATCAGAACCTGATGATCCAAAAAACTGGAACCTCGCTCCTAAAAAAACAATGAAAATTGTTATTGCTGTGTTCCCCGGTGATACAATCGAAGAACTTAAAGAATCGGCACGTTGGGCTAAAGAAGTATATGGTGAAGCACAAACACTTACAACAGTGATTATCCCTGATACAGTTTCTCACTATAACCCACCCGAGCCACCAGAAATTCCAAGATCATTTGCAAAAATGGTTGATAATGAAGTTGGCGGTGTTGATGTAGAAGTTTATTGGGATAATAATAGCGAATTTACTGTTGACTATATTACTGTAGGTACCGAGCAAATTGGTTGGAATAATAAACCAGGTATGGATAGTGACTCAACAGCTGTAAATTTGGATATGATACCAGATCAATTTAGATATTTACCAAATGAACTTGCTAAAGTAAACCCATTTACTGCGTGGAGACTAAGACACGACTTCCAAGGCTATAGTATCTGGCAAAGATCAGGTAATGGTCGTGCAGATAGATGGATGCTTGTAGATCGTTGGGACAAAATTGATACAGAACAAGATTTAATTGACTACCAAGTAAATATTGGACATGAAGAATACATCGATTTTGGTGGTGATTTAGGCATAGATAAAGGCTTACCAAACCCAGAGCTTGTAACTGATAATAATTTTAATTCTGTGGATGGTTACAATTACTATAATGGCTATATGATTCTTGATGAAAACTATTTCCCAAAGAGTATTGAAATAGGTGATATTGTCTATGGCTGGCCAATTTATAATTTAAAAACAGCAGCAGAAGTTAAAGATGAAATTGAAGACTTTGATTCAGTTATGCCTCCATTGACTGAAGAGAGAGCACAGATGGAAGCACTGCATTTTAAACATCCAGCTATCTCAGATGAAATGTTCTTAGCATTATATGAAGGCAAACATATTCCATTGAGAGGTCATTTAGGTCAAAACTATGTTGATTTCACAAATTATGAAGAAGATGAAGACCATAGAAATGATCGTTTAGCAAGAAGATATTATCATGCAACTATCAAGAATGTACGTCGCGGTATCGAACATTACAGTGCGGTAACAGCATGGGATAGAGGTATGCCATCAAAACAACTTCAAGCACTCGAATCAGCACGCGATGCAAATATGAAAGTATTCTTCCCAGGACCTTCAGCACAAGCAAATATGGATAATATATATGTTGTGCCTAACCCTTATCGCGGTTCAAGTAAATTTGACGGCAGACGTAATAAAGACGAAAAAGGTGATAAGAGTAGAAGAATCTGGTTTGTTAATTTGCCAGAAAAATGTAATATTCAAATCTACACTTTGGCAGGGGACCTTGTAGCAGAATTTGATCACAATGGAGAGCATCCAGAAGACGTGATCTCCGTTTCAAAAGCAATAGATTCTGGTATCGCTGCAAGCGGTATCCATTCTTGGGATCTTTTAACCAAAAATAATCAGATTTTAGCAAGTGGTGTTTATCTTTTCTCTGTAAAAGATGCAACAACTGGTAAAGTTAAAGTCGGCAAATTTGCTGTAATTAGGTAAGGAGGAATAATGAAAAAGATACTAATACCTATAATTATCCTGTCACTATTTCCTGTAATGTTATCTGCGTCAATATTTGGCAAAACAGGTACCGCCTCCTTACAGTTCTTAAAACTTGGTATAGATGCACGTGCTATCGGTATGGGTGAAGCTTTCACAGCGGTTACTGATGATGTTTCTTCCATTTATTGGAATCCAGCTGGTATATCACGTAACTTTGACAATCAAATTATGTTTTCTCACACACAATGGCCTGCAGATATTATGCATGAATTTGTCGCATATAGCCAAGAAACAGATTACGGTATTTTGGGTTTTCATGCATCTGTATTGCATATGGATGATATGGATGTAACTGAAGAAGATGTTTTTGGACCTACTGGTGAGAAATTTACCTCAAGTAACGTAGCTGTCGGTCTTACATATGCACAAGCTTTTACTGATAAGTTTTCATTTGGTATTACAGGTAAATATTTACGAGAAGATATTTGGGATGACTATATCCAAAGCTTTTCAGTTGATGTTGGAACACTCTATAATACTGGATACAAAAACTTAACTATTGGTATGTCATTGAGAAACTTCGGACCAGATGTGAAGTACGAAATTGATAACGATGGCGATGGCAAGATTGACGAAGATCCATTTGACTTGTTTGATAATGATGGCGATGGATTGGTAGATGAAGACGGACCTGAAACAGAATTTAAAATACCAATGAATTTTTCACTTGGTGTGGCAATGGATGTTTTCAGAGAAGATAATAAATATTTGATTGTATCCGCTCAATTAGATAACTGTGTTGATAGAAAAGAAACTTGGAATCTCGGTGCTGAGTATAATATCAACAACTTATTCTTAAGAGCTGGTAAGCAAATTGGTTTAGATGCTGCTGACTGGTCATTAGGCTTTGGCGTTAAAGTCCCAACCAGAATTGGCGTTTTCAATGTAGATTATGCATACACTGACATGGGAAGATTGGCTGAAGATTTTCTAAATTCAGCTCACCGTATCTCAGTTAAGTTAGCATTTTAATTAATGTTTGAAAAGGTGGGCTTTTTATGCTCACCTTTTCTATTTTATATTATTTGGAGCAAATGTGGAAAGATATGATATTGCGATAATCGGAGCAGGTCCTGCAGGCCTTAGTGCTGCTATTTATGCAGCAAGGGGCGGACTAAAAACTATAGTTTTTGAAAAGGGCTTGATCGGCGGTCAAATAGTTGTTACAGCTGATGTAGAAAACTATCCAGGTTTTGATGAGAATGTTACAGGCTTTGAAATAATGGAAAAGATGCGTTTGCAAGCTTTGAAATTTGATGCTTTAATTGTTGAAGAAGCAGTAAAAGGCATTGGATTTGAAGGCTTGTGTAAAATTATCGAAACTGATGAAAAGCAGTATAGAGTAAAATCGATAATTATTGCAAGTGGAGCTCATCCACGTAAGCTGAATGTACCTGGCGAAGAAAGATTTATCGGTAGAGGTGTATCATATTGCGCAACCTGTGATGGAGCTTTGTATCGAAATAAAATAGTTGCTGTTAATGGTGGCGGCGATTCTGCTGTCGAAGAAGCTTTATTTTTGACCAGATTTGTCGAGAAAGTTTATTTGATTCATCGTAGAGATCAGCTTCGTGCAGTTCACGCCATACAACAAAGAGCTTTTAAAAATCCAAAAATAGAGATTATATGGGATTCCGTAATTCAAGAAATTGATGGAGATAAACAAGTTGAAAAGCTAATCCTGTTTAATAGAAAAACAGAGAAAGTCAGCACTCTCGAAGTTAACGGATTGTTTATTTATATTGGCATTATACCAAATAATCAGTTGTTTGAATCTCGTATTGATCTTGATAATCAAGGCTTTGTTATAACTAACGATAATATGGAGACAAATATACCAGGTGTGTATGCTGCAGGAGATATTAGACAAAAGCTCTTAAGACAAGTTGTAACTGCAACAGCTGATGGTGCAATAGCCGCATTTGCTGCAGAAAAATGGATAGAAGAAAATGCTGAAGCATTAGCGAGGCACTACAATGAAAAATGAGTTTAGCGAAATAATTGATTTTGCAATCGATAAGGAAAAAGAAGCAATAGATTTTTATAATGAACTAAAGATACATGAAAAGATGCCACATGTTATAAAGGTTCTCGATGATATTATCAATATGGAAAAAGGGCATATCAATAAATTGAAGTTCTTTAAAAATAATCTACCAAATATCAGAAATATCGAGAAATTAGAGTCAATTAAACTGATTGATTACTATGAAGAACCAATACACTATGAAAATCTTGACTTTATTGCTTTGCTTAGAATTGCTATCAAAAGAGAAGATCAATCTCGACGCCTGTATCAAGCTTTGGCAGATAATACTGATGAACAAAGCATAAAAGAAGTTTTTATATTATTAGCAAATGAAGAAGAAGAGCATAAACAGCTTTTTGAACATATTTATCAGGATAAAGTATTAATAGATAATTAAAACCATGCGTAATCAAAGAATCATTTTAGTGCTGCTTATTCTAATCGGCACTTTTTGCTTATTGTTCTCTCAAACAGCAAGTGAAAAGAAGAAAGAGCTCGATCAGGTTCAAAAAGAAATAAAACAAGCACAAAAGAATGCTCAAGAATCTGAAGCCAAAAAGAAAAAAGCTCTTGCAAATAAAAAGAATATTGCAAACCAACTATCAACAACTAAGAAAAAAGCTCAACAATTGAAAAATACTGAAAATGCTCTAAAAAAGGATTTAAATAAAAATAAATCTCAAATAGCTGAAGCTGATAGAGAATTAAAACAAACTTTTTCTTCGACAAATAGGGCTTTAAATGAGCTTTTGTATCATGATTGCCGCAGCGAATTATTAAATGAATTGAGCGAATATAACTATCCAATTTCATTTATAATAAACAATTCAAATGAAAAATATCGTGCTTTAAGCTCTAAAAAAAATAGCTTGATAGACCAAGCTATAAAAACAGAAAAAAAAGTAAAATCAGTAAGTTCACAATCAAGTGCAGAAAGTAAGAAAATACAGACTTATACACAACAATCTAACAAACTTGATAAAGATATTTCAAAGTATGAAAAAGATAAAAAGCAGTACCAACAAAGAGCACAGAAACTTCAAAAGGACGCACAAGAGCTCCAAGTTTTGATTGAAAGACTCACACCAAAACCAGAAGATAAACCCGAGTATTCATATCTGTTTCCAAATAGTACAATATTATGGCCCGCACAAGGAGAAATATTGCGGCAATATGGCACACAAACACACGAGAAGTATAAAGTGTCGACTATGAATAATGGGCTTGATATTGCACTTAATTACGGCTCTGGAGTTAAAGCTTCTGAGGCTGGGGAGGTCGTATATGCCGAGTCTTTTTCAGGTTCGGGAGAAATGGTGATAATAGATCATAAAAATGGATTTCATACTGTTTATGGAAATAATTGTCAGCTTTATGTAAAAAAAGGAGATATGGTGACCAGAGGACAAGTTATTGCACAGTCGGGAAATAGTACCACATTAGGTGAGCCATGCCTGCATTTTGAGCTGCGTAGAAATGGCAAACCTATCAATCCAGGAGCATATTTAAAATGAAAATCATAAACTCAATATCAGAAGTACCAAAACATACAGACAGTATATTTATTCACTTTACTGGTTCAATGCTTGGTATTTCATGTTTTGCTGACAATAGAGAATGCATAAACAAGATAAATAAATTAAAAGAACGCTCTAACTCTAAAGGTTTAATTGTTTTGTTTGATTCTCTTTCGACGGTTATAAAAGAGCTAAATCTATACAACTTAGATAAATCGATGAACCGTTTTTTAAAAAGAATCTGGCTCTCAAATACAACTGTTTTATTGGAAAACAAAAACCCTAAATACGAGCATCTTACAGTGGACAATAAGCTTGCTGTTCGTATCCCAACTGATCCTATGCTGCGTGCCTTTATTGAAGAAAACTCCCCGATAGTCAGTACCAGCATCAATAAAAGCGGTGAGCAAGCTATTGCAAAACTTGAAGATATGTCTGCTGAATTTTTGGATGTAGTTGATTTTGCACTAATTCCGCCCAACTTTGAAAAGGCGAGCAATGAGCAGTCAACTATAATAGATATCTATGAAAACTCGCCAAAGCTTGTCAGGCAGGGTAGTGTCGATTTTGCTGATATTTTACTTAAATGGAACATTATTAGAATCTGTTTCGCTTGTGTTGCAAATGTTTGTCGTAGCCCAATTGCTGAATATTATGCAATAGACTCTATCAAAATTCCTGATAAAAAGCTCATCTTTTCCTCGTGCGGTTATCTGATTGATAATAAGCCAATTTCAAAGAATTCAGCGATTGTACTGGCGAGTTGGGGTATTGATACCAGCGATCATCGATCGAGGATTCTAAACAAAAAAATCTTGGCAGACAATGATTATATTTTAACAATGACTTTAGGTGTAAAAAACGTATTATTAGAGATTTTTCCTTTAGCAGCAAATAAGATCTTTACTATTGGCGAAATAACAGGCACAAATATGGATATAGAAGATCCCTTCGGCTTGGAAATTGAACATTATATTAAGATGGCAGAGATTGTTAAAAAAGAAGTAGATAAACTTGCGGAAATAATAAAGAATAATCAATTATAGAAAAAGGGGATGGAATGGCAACTATATTTTGGATAGCTGGTGAGAATTCAGGCGATTTGCACGCATCATATGTGATGAAAGAATTACAAGATTATGGTTTTAATCATGTCGGTATTGGTGGCTATCAAATGCAAAAAAGAGGGCTTCAAGTTCTGTTTCCTTTCAATAGATTTAATGTTATGGGTTTTTGGGAAGTGCTAAAGCATCTTCGTTTTTTTGCAAAAGTTGAAAAGTTTATCAAGGAGTATTTAAAGAAGAATAAACCAGAATTAGTAATTTTAGTAGATTATCCAGGCATGAATTTACGCATTGCCAAAATTGCCAGCGAACTAAATATTCCTGTTTTTTATTATATTTGCCCACAGTTTTGGGCATGGAAGCATCATCGAGTGAAACAGCTTGCTGACTACACAAATCAAGTTGCTTGTATTTTGCCTTTTGAGCCTGATTTGCTATATATTCATCAGGTAAATTCTGAATATGTTGGCAGTCCGATTGTTGAAGAGATAAATATTAAGATGAGCAAAGAAGAATTTGGTAAAGCTACACGACTTGATAGCAATAAAAAATGGCTTTCATTTTTTCCTGGCAGTCGTATTGACGAGGTAAATAAACTATTGCCTATATTTCTCAACACAATCAAGTTATTGAATGCAAATGAATATGAGTTTTTGATTTCACGTGCACCCACTATTTCTGAAAAAGACTTTTTAAAGCTACTAAATCGTAATTTTCGTGACGTAGCTAAGCTGAGAATCTTGGTATCAAACAATTATGAAATGATGCATTACAGCGACTTTAGCGTTGTAAAATCGGGTACCAGCTCATTAGAAGCAGCATATATTGGTAATCCATTTGTCATTTGTTATAAATCAAACCCCATTTCATACTGGATTGCACGTAATATTATAAAGATAAAGTATATTGGTTTGCCAAATATCCTCATGAACAGAGCAATTGTGCCAGAATTTATTCAGAATGATGTTAACCCCAAAAAGATAAAGAGCATTATCAATTCTACTTTAGCTGATAAAGGAATGTATCAGTCTATAAAAGAGAATTTAAAAGATTTGCAAAATGTTTTAGGCAATAAAGCAGCGAGCAAAGAAACAGCACGATTAGTTCTTGCGTTATTAAACAGAGACAAATGAAAATAAACTCAGTACAAGGTAAGATTATTATCTTCATTGAAAAATATATTGCTTGGTTTTTTCTAATTTTGCTAAAATCTACTTTACGTTACAATATCAAAGGCGATCTGCATAGGCATAGTAATGTAATATATCTGTTGTGGCACCAAAACATTATACCTGCTGTGTTGAGCAGAACAAAAGAAAACATTGCACTTCTGGCATCTGCATCATTCGATGGAGAGCTTATTGCTGCACCACTCAGTCTTTTGGGCTACACTATGATAAGAGGTTCATCTTCCAAAAAAGGTGTATCAGCATTAAGAGAAATGCTGAGTGCTTTAAAAAGTAATTCCATATCCCTTACACCAGATGGACCAAGAGGACCAGCTCATAAGCTAAAAGACGGAGTTTTATATTTATCGCTTATGTCAAAATGCCCAATTATTCCTTTAGTGGTAAATGTGCACAAGAAATGGCAATTTAATTCGTGGGATAAATTTATCTTACCAAAGCCTTTTTCACGTGTTGATATGCATTATTTACAGCCTTTTTTTGTTAATAGCAAGGATGAAATGCCTCAAAAGCTCAGCGAAATAGAATCTTTAATGAATGATTATGTTTTTTAATATGGTTCTTACTAAGAAAACTCAAGGAGCAGGCTCTTCCATTTTTTTTAGATAAGAATTTTAATAATCAATTTAATGACCTTGTTTATAATAATGAACCTATTTCAAATAATAATAAAAAATAGTTGCCATTGTTAACAAATGAATTATAATATATTTAACATAGATATACAGGAGGGAAATATGTTCTTAGATTCTTTCAAAGTGAAGAGTAAATTGTTTTTTGGATTTTCAACAATTATAATTATTATTCTAATTATAAGCTTTTTTGCAATATGGGGATTTCATAGAGTGCAAAAGAATTTATTGTTTGTCTCAGAAAATCGTATTCCTGATATTTTAAATATAGGACATTTAAACAAAGTTCGTATGGATATCAGAGCTCAAACTCTTGAAGTTTGGGTTTATAAAGACGTTTCTAATTCTCAAAATGAATACAAACGAATACTGAAAGAAAGAGAAAAGTCATGGGCTTTAGTAGAAGACGCATATGAATTTGTTACCAATGTAGAAAGGATTAGCCAAAAGGGACGAGATATTACAGTGCAATTTATAAGCGCATATGAGGCATGGAGAAATATTTATGTGGATTTGGAAGGTATTATAACAAGGCTGAGCAATACATATGATGAGGATCAAAAGGCTTCTCTTTATGAAGAATATGCAGGTATACAGGCAAGAATGATACCTATTTCTGAAAATTTTGGCAATTTAGCTGATGCACTCGAAGATAACTCTCAAGATGTTACAAACAACACAATGTTGAGCGATGTAAAATTTGCAAATAGTATGCTAATTTTAGCTATTATATTGACAATTATTGGTTTTATAATATCTATCTTTATGTCTCAAATTACAGGTAATTCGCTCACTACACCAATATTTAAGATTGTGAAAGATGTACAAATTAAGGCACAAGGCGATTTCTCACGTGATTACAATTCCGAATGTCTTGACAGAACTGATGAATTTGGCGTGCTTGGAAAAGCTTATCAGGCAATGATTGTCAATATTCGTGGGATGATTACAACGCTTGTCAATGATGCAAACTCAATATCTGACTCAGCAGAACGATTGTTAAGTTATTCAACAAAACTTGCCCAGTCATCAGCACAAATGGGTGCTCAAGTTGAAACTATTGCCTCAACATCTGAAGAAGTCTCAGCAAGTACATCTACAATTTCTTCTTCTACAGGCCAAGCAGCAGGCAATGTGCAAAGTGTTGCAGCTGAAATGTCCCAAATGTCATCCAATATAAACACAGTCGCTGCTGCAGCAGAACAAGCTTCCACAAATATCAAGTCTATTGTTAGAGAAGTTGGTTTGGTAACAACAAATATTCAAAATATGTTTGGCAAGGTTGAACATATTACACACAGCACAAACACTACTGCCTCTGCTATTGAACAAATGAGTGCATCTTTACAGGAAGTTGCCAAAAATACATTGTCTGCAAGTAGTATTTCTAATGATGCAGAGAATAAATCACAACAAACATCCGAGATTATGGAAGTACTCAAACAAAGTGCTATCGAGATTAGTAATGTAATAAAGCTTATTGATGATATCTCAGATCAAACAAATATGTTGGCGTTGAATGCAACAATCGAGGCTGCAAGTGCTGGCGAAGCTGGTAAGGGCTTTGCTGTTGTGGCAAATGAAGTAAAAGCACTTGCCCAGCAGACAGTTGAAGCTACAGCCAAAATACAAGAGAAGATTGAGTTTATGCAGCAGGCAACAAATGATAGTGTCAATTCAATCAACGATGTGAAAACGATTATAACAGAACTAAACACAATTAATACAAATATCGCCTCAAGTGTTGAACAACAAACCGCAACTGTTACTGAAATTGCTCACTCTATTGCAATAGCAGCAAATGAAAGCACTGAAGTAAACAATCTTGCTGGCAATATTGGCAATGCTGTAACAAGCATAAACTCTAATATTAATGAGATGAGTCAAGGTGTTAATGAGATAGCCAAAAATGCTGCTCAAACATCTGTTGCATCACAACATGTCGTCGATAATTCACATGGTGTTAGTGAGTTAGTTAACGAAATAGCAAACAATACAGATGAAATAAATCAAGGTATATCGAGCATAGCACAGAGCATTGTTCAAGTCAGTAACGAGGCTCAAGATACTGCAAGTGCTGCTGATCAACTAAACCTCACAGCTACAGATATGAAAAAACTTGCTTCAGATATGCAAGAGATGATTAGTAAGTTTAAAGTATAAATTATGGTTAAATA
>JAJBBH010000103.1 GCA_020532185.1 Candidatus Cloacimonadota bacterium
TGAATTTGAAAAAAACAGAATGGAGAACGTCTTAAAAAATGAAAAATTGAAATTATCGTCTTTACCTGAATTAGTCAAGAGTTTAGAGAAAGCTTTATCTGAATTAAACATTGACGACAAAAAAGCCATTGAGGAAATTAAGATAGAGTATATAAAAGCATACTTGGCAAAATAACAAGACAACAAAAAAAGGTATTTCCCCTCATTCATTTCATTCAATTGTCTATGCATCCCCCTTTGACTCCTCTTTGCATCCTCCTGCTATCCTGGAGAAACATAGGGTTTATAGGGGGCATCTCAAGGGTTGCAAGAGAGAGCAAAGAGTGATTGAGACGGCAATCAAGTATGTATTACCCAAAAAAGAGAATAAAAACAGTAATTTATTTTGGCATGTTTCATCATCCAGCCAATTTCCTTGTTCAGATAATCATATGTTCAGCATAATATCTTAAAAACAATTTTTCCCCATAATTCTTTATTTGTCTTTTATCCATATCCTATCCACACCTACTACAATTTTCTCTAAATAAATTAAATCCATCACAACACTATAACGCATATTATTCGTTACTTTATGGACTTATACACAACTTATACACACTATAAATCAAGCATATCTAACTATCGTATTATCTAATAATTGCAACTTTTATTATCGTACTAAATTCACCTGTTTTTAATATCAATGTGTATAAGCCTGTGGATATCTTTTTATTGTTGTTTAAGAGCTGTTTGAGAGTAATATAATGCTCACCAGCGTAAATATTATTAAGTGTTTTCTTGGCTAATAAATCACCTGAGATATTGTAAAGAAAGATATCCAAGTTTGCTAATTCCTTATCAGATACCCAATGAATTTCAGCATCATAATCATATTTAATAGGGTTTGGGCTTACGTATGCAGAAAACTTATTATTCGTCTGCTTATTGTATTCAGCAAAGACAGGTTCAGAGATATTCCCCACTTCATCAACTGCCCTAACTACTATCTTGCCATGACTAACAAAGTGGTCAAAAGTAAACGAGAATACTGTTTCTGTTACGTTAGCAAACTCTTTAAAAACCCCATCAACAAAGACCTCAATTTGATAGCTTAAATTGCATGGGTCTATTGGTATTGCCCACTCCAAGTGAAGGCTATTAAAAGTCTGTGCTTTTTTTATTATTCGCGGTGCTAACGGAGCAATAGTATCTTTGCCAAATGAATAGTTTATAAATCGACAAAACCTTGTTTTATTAATCTCTAAGTTATGGTAAAGATTTACATACAGCTCGTAAAATACATCCTCATAAATCGGATACCAAATGCTTGCATAGCCCTCAATCGCTAAGTTTAGAGAGTTTACTTTCACAAAAACCCTGTCAAGTGAATTAATTATCCTATCAGCAAATACCCACAAAGTATCGCCTTCTATTGCAGACTCTTTTAACAGTTGAAAGTACTGCTTGACCTCAATATCAGCTTGCATATCATTAAATGTGATGCATTGTTCTCGTGCATTGGCAAATACTTCGTCCGAAGCTCGAAGCGCATAATAATCAGCAAAGCTTTTAAAGTCTTGAAGAAGAGATTCTAAATTCCTCATATCAGCCAAGAACAGAGCAATGGAATTATAGTAATCACCATATGGGTTTTGTGAGCCTCCATAATCGTGTGACTCTAAATACTTATCAATAATACTATTGTATCTATCTTCTTTATTATCAAATAGATTCCATTGATTGAGTATATCAGTCCAGGGCAAGCCAATAGCAGGCATTTCATTAATAGAAGCCATCGAATAATTACAAAATTCTTTAACTTCGACCAAAGTTTCAAGATTGCCCATCAAACATGCATCGAATAATAGTAAGTCAAATTTCCTTCTCAAGCCTTGAAAGGCTTTTCTCAGTTCACCACGAGCTACGCTGATTGCAGAGCTGTAGCTATTGTCAGGGCAAATATGCTTTGTTTCTCCTCGAAACCATCCTGTTCCATGCGACCAAATAATCATAATCTCATTTTTACCAGAATAATGTGACTGCCCCCATTTCATAAAATCATTTAGGGTATGATAATCACCACTATTTACATTGCCATAATACTTTACACGTGGCGAGACTATATTATCTGTGCTATCTTTGACAATCTTGATAACCTCAGCCCCTTCTTTTTCAGAGCCAGTAAGATGGTCAATAAAAACAATAATCTCCATATTGCTTTGAATGCCTTTTTCGAGCTTATTAATGTCATCCAGAGCGTATTGGTATAAACCATTGTCTGCAGCCATATAGACGAAAAACAGCCAGTCTTTTGCATGAATAACACTAATTGTTAGTACAAATAGCAAAAGAACAAAAATCTTTTTCATCTTTAATTAATTATACCTATAGCATGTTCGGGTATTGTGCAGTAAAGTGTTTGTTTATCAAAGTCTTGCAAGCTTATAGTGCGATAGGTACGACAAGCAATAATATTATTTCCCACCTTTAAAACAAAGTCTATGTAAGAGCCGATGACTTGATAACTTTGAACATATGCGGGGAATGAGTTAATTCCTTTATTTTTAAAAGACAGATAAACACTCTCAGCACGAAAGCAGATGCGCACAGTATCATTAATTGTATATTTGGTACTTGACTTGACAGTAAATAGCAAATCCTCGAGTAAAAGCTTATATATGTATCCATCGTCGGTTTTATCAATCTCTTTTACTCTTGTGTCAAATTGATTTTGAATACCCAAAAAGTCTGCTGCTAATTGGTTTTGAGGGTCTTTCCAAAGCCTCTCCCCTATATCGTATCTAATTAATCTGCCTTTACTCATAATGCCAATATAATCAGCTAAATAAAAGGCTTCTTCTTGGTCATGTGTTACATAAATAGTTGTGATATTGAGCTTTTTTACTATGCTTTTAATGATGCTTCTTAGTCGGTCGCGCAGGCTCTCATCTAAAGCACTCATGGGCTCATCAAATAGGATAATATCAGGTTCAGAAGCTATGGTTCGTGCCAAAGCAATTCTTTGTTTTTCGCCACCCGATAGCTCATATACTTTTCTGTTGGCATAGTTTGGCAATTCAATCAGCTCAAGTAGCTTGTTTACTTTGGCTTTAATATCTTTAGCTCTTTTTATTCTTAAACCAAAAGCAATATTTTCAAACACATTCAAGTGTGGAAACAGAGCAAAATCTTGAAATACCATACCGATTTTTCTTTTGTGGATAGGGACCTCATTGATACATTTTCCATCTATCAAGACTTTACCCTTATCAACGGGAATAATACCACAAATCGCTTGAATTAATGAGGTTTTACCTGAACCACTCGGACCAAGTAAAACTAAAAACTTGCCCTTATCAAGCCTAAAACTAATGTCTTCTATTTTGAAATCACTGAATTTAACAGCGACTTTATCTAATTCTAAATGCGTCATTTACTTTATTATTATCACCTTTTTAACTATTTGTGTTTGCTCAGACTTCACATTTACAAAGTAAATACCAGATGCAATCTTTTGTCTTGTTTTGTCTGTCTTATCCCAATCCCAGTATAGCTTTTGATTCTTTTGAGCAGGGATAATCTGTTGTTGCACCAATTGACCCCTAATATTATAGATAGCAATCTTTACTTTGTTGCTCTCATCGTTTTTGATATCAAATGAAATGCTTTGATTCAGATTAGCTGGATTGGGGTATATATCTACTTTAAGCTGCGATTCGGGCTTGATTACGTCTTCAGTATCCACTGACCAATCATCGAGAATCATGTTGAAAAGCTGATTGGCTGTATCTTCTTGCATATAATAAAAAGGCAAACCTGACACAATAATATTTTGTCCTGAGATAATTACAGGTGTATTATGCCAATTAGAATTATTGGTAAACTGAGCACGATACATGACACTTGTAGCATTTGGAAATACGCAAATTGAGGGCATATTACCATTCCAATTAGCATTGAGTTTATCACCATCAGGCACGAGCTCTGGTAAATTTGGTGAAACAGCCGAACTAAATGTTACAGTATTCACCAATGTATTACCTGAGCTTTGTAAAATATCAACGAGATATGGATTTGTAATACTGTTTGCAGTTCTCCAACCAGACAGAATCAACTTTCCCCCAGACAGAATATAAGCTGCTAAATACTGTTGGGTATCATCGTCAATCAGCGATGTGGTGATATCATCATCATGCCAAATAACCATCGAATAATGTCTTAGACTTTCTGCTGTGGGTAAACCCTGCTCTGCAACATCCCAAGAGGTAAAATCACTATTTATTATGCTATTATAAAATTCATCAACATCATTGTCTGTCGGATTTAAGGTATTTCCATTACCATCGCTTGTTTCATCAACAATTAAAAGCCCTTGATTTAATGGAAACTCTAAAGGCTTAGCACTCATCGAATTAGAAAACTCTGTTTCATACTCGTCCAGACATGCAACTATTTTATAGAAATACTCTTGCCCGTTTGTTACAGTATTATCGATGTAAAAAAGCTCGGTAATAGCCTGTTCGTTTATTCTAACAAAGTTATCATCTTCATTTGTCGAGCGATAGATATTATAACCGTCGATACTAATCCACTCATCTAATGCTGCCCAATTAAGAGTAACAGATGCAGAGGTTGCAAATGCGGAATTTAATTCGACAAAATGCTCTGTATTGGCTCTGGTAAGCATCCAATTATCAGGGTCAAAGGCATAGTTTATGATAATATCATGATTATCAAAAGTAGTAATTTCGCCTTGTGGAGACGCATCTACCAGTATACTATTTATTTGGTTATTGGACTCTAAATGAAGTGGTGATTTCAAGTAAAACTGATTATTTTCTTCATTAGAGGTGGTTCGAGCAATTGTTCTAATTGATGTATTATCAGGACTTTTTAGGACAATATAGTCAAGTTCTGGTATCCCCTTTTTGAATATCCATTGGTCGAAGAACTGGTCCAAATTTAGACCAGAAAGCTGCTCAGCAATTTCTTTAAACTCAGCAGTAACAACATTTTTATTTTGATAGCTTTGGAAATATGTTTGCAATATATCAAAAAAAACATCATCTCCTACCCATGCACGCAACATATGAAGGACAGATGCACCTTTTTCATAAACCATCGGATAGAAATATTCGGAATATATTGGGTCATAAATCACTCTATCGCCATTTTGATTGGCAAAATTTAGATAATAGTTATGTAATTTATCTCGCACGTAGATATTTGCTGCTTCGTTATCAAATACGGCTTCTGTGTAAATTACCTCTGAATATGTTGCAAAGCTTTCAGATAGCCAGACATCTTTCCAGGTTAAGGGTGTAAGACAATTGCCAAACCATTGATGAGAAAGCTCGTGTGCAATCACATATTCATTACTAAGTGTACCCTCCATAATAGTTGAACCAAGAGTCGTCATTGTTTGGTGTTCCATTGCACCAAATGTTGATATATTAGCGACAGCATTTCCATATTTTTCAAATGGATACTGACCATAGGCATCAGTAAAAGCCTGCATCATCTGAGGTAACTTGGCAAATAAAACTTGAGCTGTGGGCACTTGACTTGCAAACGCAAAGTTATGAAGAGGTATATCTTGAAATGTGCCCATTATCTCTTCATAAGGGGCACATGCTATACTCACAAGATAAGTTGCCATAGGGTTTGAGCCTATCCAATGGTGTGTTGATGTGTTATCTGTATGCTGTTCTATTTCTTCACGGATTCCATTTGCTGCGACTTTCCAATCAGAGCGAACTCTTATATGCAAATCAACGATTGCTTTGTCCCATGGATGGTCATAAGAGGGCCACCAATATCTGCCTGCATTGGGGTCTGAAATAGTAAATATTTGTGTTGGTCTAAAAGTCATTCCATTTGCATAGCCATCGTTAGATAGGATAGGATTGCCATGATAGACAACACGTGTTGTAAAGGATTCACCATTAGATACATTTATGTCAATGTCAATGACGCCATTATTGTGAGTAAAACTTGTTATATTATTATTAACATAGACTGAGTCAACGGTCAAGCCTTCAAGTTCATAGCTTATACTGGTCAAATTTTCCTCTGCATTGACAAAGGCATTTACAGCACCGCTTATGCTTTGATTTTGGTCATCAATATTAATCCAAATATCATAGGCTATTACATCGAAGCCATGCAATGAATCAGCTCTTGAATGCTGGACTGGTATGCTGTTGGGACTAACTTTTGTAAACTTTGGATGAGCCCAAGCAAATAGAATAATATTTATTAAAACAAACAAAAGAATTATTCTTTTCATAAATCAATCTCCATTTCTCATTTTCAATGAAACACCCATCTTTTTGGCAACTTTGGTATTATTTACTGCGACTGCAATGTAGATAAGATTTGCTAAAATCAGGGTATATACCGTATCTCTTTTAGACAAAATAAATGCGTAGAATATTATAGGTATCAATAAGACTATTAGCGACTTAATAATGATGATTCCTCGAATTGTTCCAAATCTTTTAATTAACCATCTTGCAATGGGATTACGCTCATTTCTTGGGCTGCCATTCTTAACAATTCTAACAGTTGTAAAAGCATCATAGTAGTTTAAAATCAAAAGCATTATTAGTAATATTATAAAAGCTATAGTCATATTTTCTCCTTTTAACCTTTTACAATAATCAAGATAAAATGTCAATAGAA
Organism: Candidatus Cloacimonadota bacterium; assembly: GCA_020532185.1. Classification (GTDB taxonomy): domain Bacteria; phylum Cloacimonadota; class Cloacimonadia; order Cloacimonadales; family WRIO01; genus JAGOCT01. The sequence goes on from JAJBBH010000103.1 coordinate 6,667, forward strand.
AAAGGAGAAATATTGTTTGTATAAAAAGAATAGAGATTTAACTCGCTGGCTATGTACCTTAAAACAGTCATGTTAAAAGAGAATATAAATATAAGAGTTTAATTGTTAAGTTTGAATATGGATAATACTTGTTTATTATTGGTTGTATTTTATTAATAGATGGCTGGGATGCAGGGATTCGAACCCCGACAAACGGATCCAGAGACCGGTGTCCTACCATTAGACGACATCCCAAAAGTGGCTGGGTAGGCAGGATTCGAACCTACGGATGACGGAACCAAAACCCGTTGCCTTACCACTTGGCGACTACCCAGCAAATTGTATCATTCATGGCGGAGAGGGAGGGATTCGAACCCTCGGTAGGGGATTAGCCTACACACGCTTAGCAGGCGTGCGCCTTCAGCCGGCTCGGCCACCTCTCCAACTATGTTGTTGGACACTATTAAATGGCGGAGGAAGAGGGATTCGAACCCCCATGGGCATAACCCGGCGGTTTTCAAGACCGCTGCCTTACCAGTTAGGACTATTCCTCCGAACCTTTTCACATCTATTTAGCAATTATGTTCAAATTATGAAATGCCCTTTTCTTGTCAATATATTTTTGCATTTATTTTAAAATTAATTGTTCATTTATCACAAAAACACTATCTTATAAGAACTTACAATATCAAATTTATGAAGATATTTAATACAAAATACTCTCATTAATTCTTATAACTCATAAATCAAGCTGTTTTGATTATTATTTATGTGATTTAAACCTATTAAAGCTGAACATTAAATTGCTGGAGCCACCGCCCAAAAGATATGAAGCTAAACATATTGTGGTCATATTTTATCTCTCCAGCTATTGTCTTTGCGAAATACTTTATTATTAATGGGTCGATAAATGAGTTAGCTATTGAAACTGTGCTTTTTATTTCATTTATAAAGAAATCTGGGTTTTGTTTTACCCATATTTCTTCAGGAGTAATAAACCCCTTTTTATCATGGCGATTAGTTATCATATCGGGTAATTGACCACGCATTGCCTCACGTAAAACATACTTTGTTATACCTTTATAGATTTTATATTTGTCTGGTAGACTCAAAGCAAATTCAGCAAGACGATAATCAAGAAAGGGCATCCGTGATTCAATAGAGTGAGCCATCGTATTCCTATCAACTCCATGAGTTAAAACAGGCAGCTTAGTTGCTGTAATCTGGCTAATCAACTCAGTTCTTAAGCTTGTGTTTATAGTTTTCCAATGAGGGTAAATATCTATTCCCTGCCTATCTTTAATCCATTTAGAGCCCAGCATTGAACTGTTGACGAAAAGGCTATAAAGCTGCTTATTTGCGAGACTTGTTAATACTTTTTTGACATTATCAATTGTTGTAAAGCCATGTATCTTCTGAGCGTTTTTAATTTCATTTATAAGGTCAAAAAGCTTAAAAGAGCGGGCGTGTCCCAAATAGAGATTGCCAAATGATTGCAAATAGCCACCAAAGATTTCATCAGCACCCTGTCCATCAAGCACAATAGCTATTTGTTCATCTTTCGCTGTTTTTGCTATCTTCCATTGAGCAACAGTCCCTGCAGAAGCAAAAGGCTCTTCCTGGTGCCAAATTATGCTATCAAAGTCTTTTACTAAGTCATCAAACTCAGTATAAACAAAACTTGCATTGTATCTTCCTGATTCAAGTACAGACTTTGCATAGTCGCTCTCGTCATACTCTTTATGTTTTGACACAGCGGAAATTGTATTGAGATAGCCATCTGTTTGTCTTTGTGTAAGTAATTTCTCTGCAATTACAGCTATACTTGAGCTATCAATACCTCCAGATAGAGAAGTGCATGTTTTTAGATTGTTGTCATAACAGTATTCGATTGAACTTTTTAATAAAGAATACAAATTAGCTTTTGCAGTCTCAAAGTCAGTATCAATCATCTTTTGAGGGTCAAGGCTATACCATCTATTCGTTACGAACGATTTATTTTTAAAATCGTATATCAAATAAGAGCCTGCTGTGAGTTGTTTCACGTTTTCAAAGAATGTATCTTCGTTCGTATTGCTTTTACCCCAAGACAAGAATTCATACGTCTCTTGTCTATTTAGCTTTGCTTGCCAGTATGGCAGAACTGTAAACTGTTTTATTTCAGACGCAAAAGCATAGTACTGTTCAGTATTTAAGTAATAAAATGGTTTAATGCCAAATCTATCACGAGCACAAAACAATATTTGCTTTTGTTTATCGTATATTGCAAAAGACCACATTCCATTAAACATATTCAAGCATGCATGCCCCCAATAGTCATATGAAGCCATTATCAGTTCAGTAACAGATTGAGTATTGAAGGCATAGCCCTCTGATTCAAGTTTGCTTTTTATCTCGTGATAATTGTATATTTGACCATCAAAGACGATACTATTATGATATTGTGCCTCATTAGCGATATTATAGCGGTTTTTACCTCTATATCCAAGACCAATATTATTATGAACAAATAAGTCTTGTATATCAGGTCCACGATGGGCAATTATCTGTGTCATTTTGAGCAAATTTGCTCTTATATCGATATCTTTTTTACTGATTAATCCTGATATTCCACTCATGTTGCAGAACTTGTATTAAACTGCAAGTTATAAAAATGTTGGTAGTGTTCGTTACTTTTTAATAGTTCTTGGTGTGTTCCAATTCCAACAATGTGCCCCTTATCTAAGACAATAATTTTATCTGCACTTAATATTGTAGATAGTCTGTGTGCGATTAATATAACTGTTCTGTGTCCTGCTGCCTGGTCAATAGCACTTTGTACTTTTTGTTCTGAGTTTGTATCTAATGCACTGGTTGCCTCGTCAAAGATTAGGATATCAGGATTGTCAACAATAGCTCTTGCTATGCATAATCTTTGCCTTTGTCCTCCTGAAAAGTTATATCCGTGTGGCATTATTTCTGTGTCATACTTATCGGGCAATTCATCTATAAATTCATCGGCATAAGCAAACTTGCAAGCCTTTATTACCTGTTCTTTGTCAATATCCCCATAAGCACCATAACTCACATTATTCTCAATTGTTTCTCTAAACAGTATTGACTCCTGAGTTACGATGCCAAACATGCTTCTTAGTTTTTTGATATTGAGCTTTTTGATATCAATTCCATCTATGCTAATCACGCCTTTTGAGGTATCATACATACGGTTAAAAAGGTTGGCAATAGTTGTTTTACCGCTTCCACTGGCACCCACAAATGCAACTTTTTCTCCCTTATTAATCACAAAATTAATGTTTTCTAACACGTATTGGTTGTCTATATAGGCGAAGAACACATTTTTAAACTCAATTTTATCAGTAAAATCTGTCTTGATAATCGCATTTGCATCTTCCCTAATTTCTGTTGATAGGTTCATAATCTCACCAATTCTATCCACGGAAACCATCGCTCTCTTAATGTCGGTAAATGAGGTAGTTACAGCTTTCAGAGGGTGAAGCATAGAAAACACTGCAAAAAGAAAAGCAGTAAAATCGCCAAAGGTAAAGTTGCTCGATTGTGCTAATATACTCTTTGCACCGAATATTATCAAGAATATGCCTGTAATAGCGGTGCTCATTTCACTTAGTGGTGGTCCAAATGAGCCATAAATTTGGGCTTTTCTCCAAAACTTAAAATACTTGAGATTGATATTTACAAGTTTTTTATACTCAAAATCCTCTCGACAAAAAGCTTTTACTATGCGCATACTATTTAGCACTTCTTCAATATTAGAGAACATATTCGATAGTTCGTTTTGTATTCTTTTTGCATACTTCTTTATTTTTTTTGATATATAGCCAACGGCATAGCTAAAACCAGGCAAAAAGACTATGCTTAATAAGAACAATTTTGAGTTTAATCTTATTGCAATGAAGGCAAACACGAATATTGAAAAAAGCTCTTTTAATACTTTCAAAGCATTATCAATAAAGTAGTTATTAACAATGTCAATATCATTTACCATTCTGACGATAGAATCGCCAACTCGATTCTTATTAAAGAATGCATAAGATTGATTGAGGTATTTTTTATAGCAATAGTTACGTAAGGCTTGTATTGTTTTGCCTCTCAGATTGACAAAATAGAATCGATTAATCACATAAAAGATATTTTTCAACAGAAATATTACAAATAAAGCAACACATACAACCCAAAGCAGCATCATTGGCTCAGAATGGTCTAATATTTTAGTTAATTCTTTCCAATATGCATCAAAATAAGAGCTTGAAAGCGAGAATGACGTATTATTCGATAAATGTGTAAAAGAGATTTTTACTGCATGAAAAAGCTCTTTATAGTGGTGATAAAGCAATAGCTCTGGGTCTTTAGTAACGAATACTTGGTCAAACACAGGAATCACTAAAGTAATACTAACACCGCTAAATGCAGAAAAGAATACTAATGAAATAAGCCCCATAATTAAGTCAACAGGGTATTTCAAAGCAAATCTATATATTTTAAGAATATTCTTCAATAACTGTCCTAATTAAATATTACGAACACTATAAACTTATAATTATAAATATGCTTAACTTTCTATATCTGATGGGTCATCATTTGTGTCTTCAATTTCATCTTCAAGCTCTTCTTCATGTTCTTCTTTTGTATCTTCAAAATCATGTTTAATATATGTATGTATTTGAGCTTTAACATCTGCTAATGTTGGATAAAAATCTTCTATGTATTCAATGATTAATGTTTCAATTTCTAATTCTTTATCAAATGTATCTTGGCTAATTCCAAGACTAATATCTATTTGTTTTAATTTCATTGTTATAGATACTTTTGGTTTTTCACCCAATACATTTTCTAAATAATCTGGCAGAGACTTACTAAGTTTCATAATTGAATCTACTCTTTTATACCCTTTATAACCTACGTATGTTACCCCAGCAATAGCTCCAATTTTTAAAATATTCTTCCAAAACTTGTTCATTTATTCCTCCAATATTTTCTATCTATACAAAGACTTGATTTTACCCCAAGAGTTTGATTTGGTGCCTGTTGTTTGGTAAATAAGGTCATAAAAATCTCTGGGGTTTAATGAATATCGATTATTTGAAAATGAAACAATACCTATTACACTTAGTAAAGTATTGTTTAACTCTTGATTTTGTGATTTTGAAAGGCAACCAAAGCCATCACCTAAATAGGCAGTTTCAGAATTACTGCTAATAGCATACTGGAAAATGTTCTTATTTGACTTTATTGCATTTACGTTGATAACTTTTACCAAGACTGATTCATAAGCTTCATTATTATTTAGCTCATACAGTGTAACATGATAAGCAGGAGGCAAATTTTGGCTTGTACCCAACAATGTAACATTAGTAGGACGAATACAAGTCATTCCATGTAATTCTAATACTTTACCTTCTACTTTTAACATGCTTCCAACTTCAACTGCAGAACCATTATTTATCACGCTTATTGCGTTCCATGGTCCGCCTTGAGGCTCAGATACCACAAAATACTTACCCAAAAAGTCTTTAGCGGTTACAATGCCTTCAATACTTACCTGTTGATTAAGATAAGGCGAGGGGTATGTGCCGTCAAAGCCCGCATCGTTAGTAAATTGTATATCTTTTATTGCAGTTGAAAAAAGCAAACAAGGTATTAACAAACTTATTAAAATCATTAGATGTTTCATTATCATCCTCCATAATGTTGAGTATTATAAAAACGGGTTTAATTGTCAAGCTTTATTTTACTTTTTATTATTATTTCTGTTAAATTGTACAAAAACCCTCTAAATGAAGATGTGGGAAAATTCTTATTATCTCAAAAAACATTTGCTTATGTTTAATCAAACTACCTCCCAGAGCCGATTTAAAGATGATTGTGTTCTATATTATTAAATCATTATATCATTAGTGCCTTATTCGTGTCTTTCGTGGTTCAAATCTTTCGTGCCCTTCGTAGCGAAATAAATATTCACACCCCTCTACTTATATATGCGTCCGATTTTCAGCTTTTCTCAAAACTATTTTCATCTTTTTTAAAAGCTGCCTCCCAGAGCGGGTTTAATGGTGTTTTATTTTATCAAATAGCCAAAACCAACGAGCTATTTTGATTTTAATCAAAAAAATATACTTTAAAAATAATCTTTATCTTATACCAGAAATTTATCATGCGTGTAAATGATGATACAGAATAAAGTCTTTATAATCTTGATGAGTTGTAATTAAGTCTTCATGTTGACCATTAGCAATCAATTTACCTGTATCTAACAGTATTACTTTATCAACATAACGCAAAGATGAGAGCCTGTGAGAAACAATAAATGCTGTAAGGTCTTTAAATAGCAGTGATATTTGTTTCCAAAGTAGTTCTTCCTTTTGAGCATCAAGACTTGCAGTAATATCATCCAAAATAAGTATCTCTGGCTTTTTCATCAAGGCTCTGGCAATGGCAATTCTCTGTTTCTGACCTCCAGATAATGACAAGCCTCTCTGCCCTATCCTACTCATATCTTTCAGCGTAAATTGCTCAATTTCATCCCTCATTTGCACCGCATCTATTATCCTCTCATATAGCTCCATATCAGGGTCTTCAACACCAAAAAGTATGTTTTCTCTAATTGTACCAGAAAACAGTGATGGTTCTTGGGGCACATAGCCAATATACTCACGCAAATCTTCGATACAAATATCACCAATACTCAAATCATTGATAAAAATATCGCCTGATTGAGGCTTGTATAAGCCAGTTATGAGACCCAAAACTGTCGATTTACCTGAACCTGCAGAGCCGATAAACAATAGTTTTTGTCCTTTATTAACGGTAAAGCTGACATTTTGCAATGCTGGATATAATTTGTTTTCATAGTTAAAAGTTACACTATCAAAACGTATCTCATTGATTGGTTCATTTTTTAAAGAAATACTCTTTGCTGCAGGAGCTTTTTCACATGCATAATCTTCAGACTCATAATCCTTTATTTCCTCTAAACGGTCAATACATACAAAGGCTTGTTTCCCCGAAATAAACAGCTGTGGCAAGTCCAATATCGGAAATATCAACATCGACAAATAAGTATGAAAAGCATAAAAAGTCCCAATTGTTATTTCGCCTTTCACAACCAAGAAACCGCCATATAATATCACGCCAATCATCGCAAAGTAATCAATATATTCATACACAAGATGCAGTAAAGTATTAATCTTCACGACTTTCATCTCAGTGACAAATCTATTTTCCAATGAGTTGCTAAAGAAGCTTTTATATTTATCTTCACATACAAAAGACTTGATTATCCTAATTCCTGAAAAGGTCATTTCCAGTTGATTATTTATCTCTGATATTGCTTCTTGATTCTTTTTAAAGCTCTTATGCAGTCTTTCTGAAACAATATAGAATGCCACTATCATCAAAGGCAAAGGGATGACCGCCATCAGCGTTAATTTCCAATTCATAAAAAACATCATTGCCAGACAAAAAGTAATCTTGATAAATGAATCAAAAGCTCTAAATATCCCACTACAGAGAAACCAACCAATACGAGGATAGTCCTGAATATCATTTGTGAGGCGAGTAACCAAATCACCAGTTCTGAAGTGCATAAAAAAGTTAAAGTCTTTCTCCAGCATGAACTTAAAATACTTATTACGAAGAACGTATTCAAAGATAGAGTTCATCATTGCTCGAACGGCTGGATAAAACGAACTAATCAGCTTAACACCGCCAATTGCAGCGATAATCCAGCATATCTGATATATCTTTGCCATTGCCTCATTATAAGCCGTATTCTCAACACTAACCTTTTGCAACACGTCTAATAAATACTTAAAAACAAAAGGATATGCCACAGCCACAGAAGTCGATAAAAGTGTCATAAACAACAAGAGTGCTATATGTAGCTTATGATTAGACCATTGTTGTACGACCCATCTTATATGATTGTTTTTCATATCACGCCTCTTTTTTTAAGAACTGAAGCTCAACAAGTTTTTTATACTCAGGGCATGACATAGTCAATCCTTCATGAGTACCCTGAGCAATGATATTTCCATTATCAAAGACCATTATATTATCGCAATTTAGCACTGATGACAGGCGATGAGCCACTATTACCGCTGTTTTATTATGTAATAATTTATCCATATTGAACTGTATTTGTGCCTCAGTTTTTGCATCAATAGATGCTGTTGCCTCGTCCATAATTATCAATTCTGGATTAAAAGACAAGGCTCGTGCAAAGCTCAGCAACTGTTTCTCTCCCATTGAGAGGTTTAAACCACGTTCTTTTATCTCAAATTGCAAATCATTATTCAGTCGAGCAAGCAAATCGCCTGCATGCACATAATCTATGGCATTTAGTACTTGTTCTTCGCTGATTTCATCATTATATATTCGCACATTATCGAGCAAACTGCCAGGAAACAGCACTATATCTTGCAAAACTAAACCTGTCTTTTTTCGCCATTCTTTAAGATTGAGAGAATTAATATCAATGCCATCCACCAAGATTTGCCCTTTATTTATCTTATAAAATAGACACAATAGACTAATAGTTGTTGTTTTACCACTACCTGATGCACCAACCAATGCTACTTTTTCTCCCTTTTTTATCTTGAAAGAGACGCCTTTTAGCACCCACTCATCTTCTTTATATTTAAACCAAACATCTTTAAATTCAATCTCATGATTAAATTGAATATCAACAATCTCCTGTTCGGCTTCTTCGACAGGTAAATCAAGCAATTGCAGCATTCTATTCAAAGAGACAAAAGCCCTTTGTATCTGATTGATATTTTCAGTAATCTGCATGATGGGCCAAAACAAGCGTACTGAATACTGAATAAATATCAAGAGAGTACCAATTGTTGCCACGTGATTCAACACTTTTGGCACAGTTAATAATATAATAGTTATAATAAATACAGTTTGAATAAGAAAGTCAAAAACACCCCAAAGTCCATATTCGATATAAGATGCTTTTGTATCAACCAGCTGCTTTTCTTTACTATGTTTATTAATCAAATCCTCTACTTTTTTTTGTTGGTTAAAAAGCTGTACAACGCTCATGCCTTGTATATATTCAGTCAAATTACCTGTTACACGTGCATTCAATACACGAGATCTTCGATAAAAGCGAGATAAATATCTGATTATAAACACAGCACTGACAACAACAAATACAATTGGTATTAAAAGAGCGGTCGTTATCTTCCAATCTTTTAAATACATGACAAATATCATGCCTATAAAGAATAATATATTACCAAAAATCATCACAGAGAAGTTGGAGAATAGCTCTTTTACTCTCTCTCCATCGCTTTCAATTCTTGATATCAGCTCACCTGTTGGAGTCTTATCAAACCAACTAATCGGCACTGCTGTAAGGTGTTGAAAAACTTCATATTTTATTTTTGTAATAATTCTCACGCCAGCTTTGGCTAAAGTCATTATTTGATAATAAGATAAAAGACCACTAATAATTATCACAAAAGCAAAAAAACCACCCCATCTAAACATATCAGCAACATCATGATTGGGAACAGATACATCAATAATATGTGCCAAAATAAGTGGATCTATCAGATGGGCAGCACTTGTCAAAAGCATTGCAATAAATGCAGTTATAAACTTCCATTTCTGGTCTTTGACAAACGGCATTATCCTCTTTAGATAACTGCTCTTAATTTTATTTAGCATTATTAACCCTTTTATAATGTATTTTTCCCACACAAATTCAATGAAATTTTGGCATTTATTATTGTCAAGAAATAGTTTAAGCCTTTTTTTCTATTTAATAATTCTTTTTCATTGACAAAAAAACATGATTTTGTCAGTATGATATTGGAGGAATACAATGATTGATAATTATATTATGAAATACCCATTACATCACGCTTTACAAGAACAAAAGTTTGAAAAAGTAAAAGAAGCTATTAATGCTGACAATATTAATGAACCAGATGATGCTGGAAACACATTTTTGCATTTGAGTGCACAAAAAGGCTATACTGATATGGCAAAGTTTCTCATTGAAAAAGGTGCCAATGTAAATGCAAGAAGTCAAAATCAATATACACCGCTCAATGATTCATCTTATTATGGACACTTTGAGATAGTAAAACTGCTTGTTCAAAATGGTGCTGATGTCAATGCAACTTTTGAATGGGGTCAGTCTATTCTTCATGCTGCTGCATATCAAGGTCATTATGAAATAGCAAAATACCTGATTGAAAATGGTGCCATTATCAATTCAGCACGCATAGACAATACATCCGCCCTTCACAAAGCAGTTATGAAAGGCAGTCTTGAAACTGTTGAGTTGCTTATTAAATCTGGAGCAGACGTCAATCAAAAAACAGACAGTGGAAAGACACCTCTGCACATTGCTGTCAACTCAGGGCGTATTGATTATCTTGAACTGTTAATTAATGCAGGCGGAGATATTCATGCAAAAACAAATGACAATGAAACTATTCTTGATATTGCCAAAGACAATCAAAATGAGAACATGATAGAATATGTTTCAAAGCTTTTTTTATAAAATAGCTATATGGCTGATGCTCTAATTAGTATTATTTGCCCATATTACAATAGGCAGGAATATATTGAATTCTCTATCAAATCAATATTAGAACAAACTTATAAAAATATCGATATCTTATTGGTTAATGATGGCTCAACTGACGATTCAAGACACATTGCACACAGCTTTAAAGACAACAGGATAACACATTTAGATATCAATCATCAAGGTTGCTGGAAAGCTAAAAATCAAGGCATAAAAAAAGCCAAAGGTGAGCTGATTTGCTTTATTGATTCTGACGATTTTATAAGCCAAGACTATCTTAATATCGCTATAAAAACAATAAATAAAAACCCTGATTTTGACTACTATTATCCAGGCTCATTGACAATAGCAAATGAAGATGGAAGTAAAACTGGCTCTATTTGGCGTTATATAGACTATCCCAACAATAAAAGACATAATCTAATCTATCTATACTATCACAATCTAATTGGTGGGATTCCTCATGCTGGAGCACTCATAAGAAAACATGTTTTTGCTGACAAACTATACGATGATAGCCTTATTAATCTCGCTGACACAGTATTTGTTGTTAAAAATGCCTTAAACATTAAGTTTTTCTTATTAAAAGAGCATGGTCAATACTTTAACAGGCAGCATCAAAGTCAAACCAATAAGAACACAAAAGCTCGATGCAAAGCTTTTTCTGAACTTATTTATTATATATGGGAGAATTACCCTGCAAAGTATTATCTACCAGATATATCAGACAAAATTGAGGTAGCTGACAATGTCGTGCAAAGACTTATGAGTTTACAAAACGAATATGGGAATATTTGCGACTATTATGCTCAATCTGCTCAAAAAATACTAACATGGATTAGGCAATCAACTCACAGCTTATAAAGGAGAAATATTGCGTAAGTTTTTAAACAAATCAAGGGCTTGGCTTTACATTTTACCCGCTTTATTTATCATAATATTGTTTAGATTTATACCTATTCTTGGCTCTTTTATAATAAGCTTTTTTGAATGGACTATTACTGGTCCTGGCAAGTTTATCGGTATTGCCAACTATCAAAGGCTAATAAACGACCCAGAGTTCTGGAAATCGCTGCTCAATACATTCTATTTGGTAATTTTTGTTGTACCGATGACGATAGTCTTTTCCTTGTTTTTTGCCACATTACTTGATAATATTAAAGCTTTAAAGAGCTTTTTTAGAACTGTGTATTTTATTCCATTTGTTACTTCATTAGTCTCTTTATCAATTATATGGAAGATTATATTCAATCAGCAAACAGGTTTAGCAAACACATTCCTCAAATACATTGGCTTCAAACCTTTAAAATGGCTTGCAGAAAGCAAAGGAATATTTATTCTACTATTTGAACCTCTTGGTATTAATCTACCTAATTGGGCAGGAGGACCATCATTAGCTCTATTTGCTATCATAATAGTAACAGTATGGCGAAGCATAGGTTACAATGTTGTCATCTATCTTGCGGGACTGCAAAACATCTCAAAAAGCTTTTATGAGGCGGCAGAACTCGATGGTGCTGGCAAAGCAAAACAATTCTTTAATATAACTTTACCGCTTATCTCACCAACTACATATTATGTCTTAATGATGACCACTATCACCACATTCCAGGTCTTCTCTCAGGTTTATTTAATGACTGGACCGCCAATTGGCGGACCTGATGGCTCCACAAAGGTAATAGTCTATTATATATTTGAAAAAGGCTTTGAGCTCCAAGACTTAAGCTATGCAAGTGCAATAGCCCTCGTACTTTTTGCAATCATACTCTGCCTTACAATGCTGCAAAAGCACTTTGAAAAAAAGCACGTGCATTATTGAGGAGCCTATCATGTTTAAAAAAACTATTATTTATACAATGCTTATTATCTGTGGATTAGTTATGGTGGTTCCATTTGTCTGGATGATTGGTGTTTCACTGCGTTCACAACTTGAAATTAATCAGGGAAGCTCGGGCTTTAATCCTGTTGTAAACTATCAGTCATACATGTACGATGGCAACGAATATCAAGTATCTATTGTAATGAGCAAAGGCGACAGCACAGTCATCAACCTTATCAATGATAAAAGCAAAATTGTTCATTCATATCTTACAGTCTTGACTGAAGATATAAAAGATGTCAAAAAAGTTAAGTTTCACTGGACTAATTACCAAGAAGCATTTCGTAAAGTACCATTTAACCGATATTTCCTCAACACAATATTTATCGCTTTAATGGTGTTATTTGGAGTGCTTATTACCTCTGCCCTATCTGCATATGCTTTTGCTCGCATGCACTTCTTTGGCAAAGATTTTCTGTTTTACTTTCTCATCAGCATGATGATGGTGCCAGAACCTATCTTCATTATACCCTCATATATTTTACTCAATAAACTCGGCTGGATAAACACTTATTATGCTTTGATAATTCCATGGATTGCAAATATATTCACGATTTTTTTAATGAGACAACACTTCAAAACAATACCGCAGGACTTGCTTGACGCTGCCGCAATTGATGGCTGTAGCCCCTTTAAGATACTTTATTCTATCATATTACCGCTATCAAAGCCGATTATTGCAACTGCCTCTGTTTTCTCAATTATTGGCTCTTGGAATAGCTTTATGTGGCCCCTTGTAATGACAAATAGCCCTGAACTCCGTGTATTGCAAGTTGGACTGAGCTACTTTTCTCAAGAGGCAAGTTCACAAACAACTCTGCTGATGGCTGCTTCCTCTTTTAGTATTCTACCGCTCATTGTAATATTCTTATTCGCTCAAAAGAGTATTATTGAAAGTTACACCTCATCTGGAATGAAGGAATAAATGAAAAAAAACAGTATTCTTCCACATATTATAGCAATTTGTATTGCAGCCAGCTTATGGGGCGTAGATGGCGTTATTCTTACACCAAAACTATACCAGCTGGACGTCTCATTTGTCGTATTTATCATACATTTCATACCCTTTGTTCTGATGAGCATATTCTTGTTCAAAGAGTATGAAAAGTTAAAGTATTTTACCAAACAAGACTTTTTCCTATTTACTTTATTAGCCATTGCAGGCGGCTCTTTAGGCACATTATCAATAGTCAAGGCATTGTTTTTGGTAAACTTTCAAAAGCTCACTATTGTCGTACTATTACAAAAACTTCAACCTGTCTTTGCTATCACGCTCTCAATAATATTTTTAAAAGAAAAAGTAAATATACGCTTTATCATTTGGGCATCAGTTGCCGTAATTGCCGCATATATTATGGCTTTTGGTTTTGAACTACCCGAAGCAGATTTCTCAAACAATGCGATAAAAGCCTATTTATACGCTGCTGCAGCTGCATTATTCTTCGCATCTGGCACTGTTATCAGCAGAAAAATTGCCACCAGACATTCTTTTCATACTGCCACTTTTTATCGATATGGGTTTACTACACTATTCATGCTTTTAATTGTCTCTTCTTTTGGCACAATTACAAATATCACACAAGCAACTTTCAACAATTGGATTGTAATAGTAATTATATCTTTGACTGTTGGCTCTGGTGCTATTTTCTTATATTACTTTGGAATGCTTAAAGTAAAAGCCAGTGTAGCAACAATTTGTGAGCTGTTTTTTCCATTAACTGCTGTCATTTTAGACTTAATATTACATGGCAATCAACTGACTATTATTCAATGGTTTGCAACGGCTTTATTGATAATAAGCATATTGGCTATTACAAAAAGTAATGTTACAAAAGAAACTAAACTTCTTTAATTCCTTTTGTTGAAAAAGCATTTAAATCAAGATTTGCAAACTCCTGTGCATGGTATTTTCTGACAGCTGCAGCACCAATCATAGCAGCATTATCCATACATAAGCTTAATGGAGGAAAGTAAATATCCGCATTGAGCTTTTTGTTTGCCTTCAACATTTGCTGACGTAAATAGCTATTGGCAGATACACCTCCCGCCACAATAATCTTATCAAATTCATGCTTTGTTGCATAAGCTATTGTCTTTTTAACCAAAATATTCACAATAGCGTGTTGAACTGAAGCCACGATATCATTAAGATTATCAGTGATATACTCATCACTCTGCTTTGCTAAATACTGCATAACTGACGTCTTTAAACCACTAAAACTGAAGTAATAATTATCTTTTTTATCCAAAGCTTGTGGAAACTTATAAAAGTTAGGATTACCAAGTTTTGCTAATTTATCTATCATAGGTCCACCTGGATAGCCAAGCCCCAGTATTTTTGCTATTTTATCAAATGCCTCGCCTGCAGCATCATCTATAGTATGACCAACTATTCTAAATTTTGACTCTGTTTCAAACTCCACAAGCTCTGTATGCCCACCAGAAATAACCAGAGCCAACCAGGGAGCTTGCAAATCAGGGTTTTTTATCTTATTGGAAAAAACATGTCCCAACATATGATTTACCGCTATTAAAGGTATATCTAAAGACCAGGCTAATCCTTTTGCAAATGACACTCCAACAAGCAAAGAGCCTATCAAACCAGGATTTACAGAAACTGCTATTGCTGCTATATCTTGCAAAGATACTTTTGCCTCTTGCAATGCCATATCCATACAATAGCTTATGTTTTGCAAATGCAGTCTTGAGGCAAGTTCGGGCACCACCCCACCAAATTCGTTGTGTGCTAATTGTGATGATATCACATTTGCATACACTTGATAGTTTGTATCAATAATGGCTACAGATGTGTCGTCACATGAGCTTTCTATTGCCAAAAGCAATGACTTTGTCATATGTCTTCCTTTGCCTTTAAGATTACTGTTCGAGGTGTAAAATCTATTATGTCAACATTTGTATGGTTAAGCAAACGTACTTCCACAACACTATTCAATCTATTTACTCTCGCTTGTATATCACTCGACTTTATTGTCTCGATAATATCTTTATTCCCTTCAATCATGACTGTTACAGAGCTTGGAAACATAACAATATTGTTGTCAGGATTATCTATTTCTATATTTACAAATGTTTTTGTGGTCAATGGTTGCTCGTTTTTGACAAAGCTCAAATGAGGAGGAATTACCAAAACTTTACTGGTGCCCATTTCAAACCTAACTTTCTTATTCCCTTTAATCATAGCAACACTTATTGGCTCAGTTGTAGCATGTTCAATGTTTCGAATATCTGCAACAGGACCAGACAATAAGATACTTTTTTCGCTTAATTCTAATTGCTGAGCAGCAAAATATTCTTTTGCCTCAATTGAATCGAAATCAATATGAACAGTTACTGTTTTCTGTACAATACGTTCGGCAATAATATTTATTCTATCAACTTCCTCAAGCAGTGCGAACTTTAGATTATTATATCTACGCAAAAATGGAATGATTTTCTCTTCTGCTAATGCATTACGCCCTACCATCATAACAGAAGCATCATAGTCAATATGTGGGTTTGATAAATAATAAGATAAGACATCAATACCTGCACCATATACTTGAAGCTTTAACTTGATTATCTCTGACTTATCCACATATAAATTCTCTGGTACATTGATTATTCTTAAAGGAATATTCATAGTGATGCTCTGCTCTTTTAATAGATTGAGCTGCACCCATATAATAAGGGCAATTACCACTGCCAAAATTTTAAAACCAAGATTATTTTTCATAAATGCTCCTCTAAAATTCTTGATTTATGCTAAAATAGTATGACGGCTTTCCATGCTTTACTAAATTTGTGTTCCAAGCGATATCAAGCCTTAATATAAAATACCCAATATTCATGCGAGGACCAAAGCCAAAGCCCAAGTTCAAGTCTTTCAGTTTTCCATTACTGATGCCTTGAAAACTGTCTCCTTTATCCCAGACAGAGCCTAAATCAGTAAATATAGCTCCTCTTATATCGCCAATCGTTATAGGCAAAGGAAAGCCAAGCTTCAGATAATCAACAAATGGATAGCGCAGTTCTAAAGTATTCATTACTTTTGTATCACCTATTTTATCATTATTATTGCCTCTGATGCCATTAAACCCAAGCAAATTAAACTTTTGAGGGTTATCTCCATAACTATGACCAATGATTGTTCTGTTTGCCAAAGAGAAACGCTCAGACAAGGCTTTATAAAAACGCAAATCAGCATAATGTGTCACAAATTCATAGTTTTCTTTTGCAAAATTCTTTTTAAATAAATAAAATGCTCTTATACCTGATGCTGGTCCTGTGCTGCTATAAAGTGCATTATCATATACAAATGATATGGTTGGAGAGTAATTCATGATGCTTTTCTTATCAAGGTTTATCCAATATTGCCCAGCATTATTCCATCGAGCCCAATCTTCTTGATATTCATAAACAGATTGCTCTAAATCAACCCTAAAATACTTACTAACTGGATATCTCAATAAAAAATAAGACCCTAATTGTCTCTCTATTAGGCGATAATACAAGTCATTTTGGCGGTCATAATAAATTGCATCATCACTTGTTTTATAAACAGCCAAGCCATAGTCGATACGATATGGCAAATAAAGATAAGAGAAAATGAAGTTTGAGTCTTTTAAATCACCATTCAGCTCTGCATTTATACCCAATGCATGATTTCCCATCAAGTCTGTCAATCCAAGCTGTACAACGCCTATTGTGCCATATGACGAAGAATATGCCATACCACCCCAAAAGCTGTCTATTTTTAGCTTTGGTTGATATTTCTTTATCAATGGGGAATAATAATTTGTGCTATCTGGTCTCTCTTCTATTTTTGCTATTGCCTCGATATTTCTCATACGATAATAATCTAAGCTATCTCTATCAACTCTGTGGTAATTTATTTCTTTTTTGTACTTTGTTTTCTCTTTTGCTTTGATAGAGGGCATTTTTCCATAAAGCTCAAAGCCTTGTATATTAAATTGATTATAAAAATCATCTACAAAATTGCATTGCTTGATAGGCTCGGCATCTTTATACTCCAAAAAACTAAACGGTTTATTTAATACATATAAGTCCCATGCACCATTACTAAAGCATGAAAAAACAAGCATATCATCATCGTGAGATAAATCTGCATCATAAACACCAGAATAAAACTTGTCCAAAGATGCCTGCGTGCTATTCTGGATATTAAACAGTTTGAAGTTACTTATTCCACCCTCTTCAGAAACATAAAGTATCTCGTCATCTTTTGACGTCCAGACTGGGAAACTGCAGTTAGCATCACTAAAAGTAAGCTGCCAAAAACTTTCGTCTTCAAGGTCGTATAAAAAGATATTTTTATTTAGCTTTGAAAATATATGTTCATAACGTGATTGCTCTTTAAAAGACCTTTCCGAACTAAATACAATCTTTGCCCCATCATTAGACCAGCGTGGCTGCGAATCCTCATAATAATCATTTGTTATCTGCGTCAGAGACTTGTCAGATAGATTGTATATATAAAGATTATTCTTATTGTTTTCTTGCCCAGAAAACACTATTCTTTCCCCTGTTTTATCGACATCTATCTCATATATTGCATCAAACTGCTCTAAGAAAATACTCGATTTTACTTTCTTTTTCTTTGTATCAAAAATATATATTCGGTCACCATCTGTTGTTTTTGCGACAAAGGCAATATCTTTCCCATTTGGGAAAAAGCTGATATTACTGCGTTGAAAGTGAAACTCTTCAAAGCGTGCATCAAGCTCGCCTTGCATCAGGCGTTTTGGTCGTTTTTTGCTATCATATGATGAGACTTCCCAGATACCAGTTCGCGACATCTTATTTGAAAAGAATAAGACTTTATCAGTGCTTGGTGTAAAGCGTGGAGAGTAATTCATATTGGCTTTAAAATCTTCGAATTTTGTTAGCCTATCTGCTTTTTCTAAGGGCAGTGTATGTTCTTGAACTATATAGAAATACTTTCTTTTTAGATATAAATGAAATCTCTTTTCCAAATCTTCAAACTTTTGACCAAACATTCTCTGGCAAGCAGTATCTATATCGCTTGATATTCTCAATTGATAAAAGAACCTTGCAGGCATTTCTTCTTCATATTCTTCGCCAAGCCAAGTCAAAAATGCCTCGCCAAGCCTATATGCGTAATAGCCTGAAATATAACTAATTGGATAAAGCTTATCATTTAAAACCAAGTCCAAAACAAACATATTATTATAAACATCTTCTCCACCAATAGAAAGATATTCGGGCAGTCCTTCAGAAAACCAAAATGGCAACATACCAAAACTGGAATCAAAAAGAGGGTTCAACAAGAAATTGCCTGTTATATCGTTTACATAGGCGTGAGTTAGCTCGTGTATCAATACTTCTTCAAACTTCTTATAACTGCCATCAAAAGGCACAACAACCCTGTTTCTAATGCTTTCAGTAAAACCGCCAACCCCCTCAGAAAGCAATGGATAAATAATATTTGTCGTTTGAAATTCTTGTTTTGACTGGTAAATTATTATTGGTATTCTGCGTTGCAATGGAGTCTTAAAATAGGAGTTTAAATGATAAAAGGCATTCTCAGCAATATAGGCTATTGTCTCGCCAAAAACATCATCCTCTTTGGCATAGTGTATATCAAAGTGCTTGGTCTCTATTACTTTCCAATCGATTTTGCTTTTTTGAACTTTATTTTGCCCATAACTATAAGCACTTAGATTTATTGCTAATAAAAACAACAACGCTAAAAACAATATTCTTTTCATTTACATCCTTAATCCAGATTAATCATTATACATAAAACAAGATTAATCTTAATTATTTCAAATTATTTTTTTCATATAATTAGTCAAGTCTTTTTACATTCTATTCTGTCAGATATTACATTATAAATATTTTCCCCTTTAACACAAATAACAAAATCACTATTTTATTAATAATATCTTCCTTTACTACTATTAACTATTTACTTTTATCTCCCGGCATGATTTCTTTATTTTTATCAAAATGTACCCAAAATATGCAGATTTGAACTTATCAACACTCCCCCACCACTCCCCCAGCACTCCTACTACACTCCTACTACTTCTCCAAGATAGCAGTAGGAATGTAGCGGGAGTCAAAAGGGATAGTTAAAAGTTCAAAGCCTTCTTTTTTAAAAGAGCTATAAAGTATTTTTTGGTCATTTAAATCGAATAAAATAAAAAAAACATAAAAAGATAAAAATATCATTGACTAAAATCTGATTTAGAATTATATGTATTTTAACAAGGAGGATTTATGTATAAAACATATAGCACAAACAATAATTCGCAAATCTTTGAAAGCAAAATCAAAGAAAAAAACATAGATACAGTGATAATTTATTATCAAAATAGAGAGCAACTTCCAACACTTGACTTGCCAGACAAGGATTTAATTTTGATATGCAAAGATAGTAACGATATCATGGAAGGTGATATTCAGATGAATTTTTTCTTTAAGTCAATTCTTTTTGTTAATCGAGATGCATATTTAGATATTTTAAAAAGAAAGAAAATAATCCATCTTGACGAGCATTCGAGTTTTAGTAAAAACATTATGTCTTCTACAGTTAGACACATGAATCAGAATGTTTTAAACTGTGTGGAGGCTGCATGCATCGCATTCGAGCTTGAATTGATAGACAAAGATAAGCCTGTCTTGGCAATGGGTGGGCTAATGCAAAACTTAGATACCCTGATAGTTGTAACACCTGCAAAATATAGCAAAATAGAAAATGCAAAAGTAAATGAAGTTATTTGTGAGCCAATTATTGAGGCATAGTAGATTTATAAGGAAATATATATGAGAAAAATTAATTATATACAAGAGACACAAAGAATCGTCGAGTTTATCCAAAACAAATGCCAAAAAAGTGGTTTTAATAAAATTGTAATTGGTTTGTCAGGAGGTATTGACTCTGCACTTGGTGCAGCGTTGGCAGTTCGTGCACTTGGCAAAGACAATGTCATAGCTGTGATGATGCCTTACAAAAGCTCTCATCCAGATAGCTTAAATCATGCCAAACTATTAGCAAAAGAACTTGATATTTCATATCATATTATAGACATAACGCCTATGGTTGATGCATACTTTGATAATTATGCTCAGGATACAGATGTATTGCGTAAGGGTAATTTTATGGCAAGAACCCGCATGTGTGTGCTTTATGACTTCTCAGCAAAGAATAAGGCTTTGGTATTAGGTACAAGTAATAAATCAGAAATATATGCAAACTATTGCACTCAATATGGCGATTCTGCCTGTGCATTCGAGCCTTTTGCACACTTATATAAAAGAGAAGTGTGGGAGATTTCCAAGCACCTTAATGTACCTCAGCAAATACTGGATAAAAAGCCAACAGCAGACCTCTGGGAAGGACAAACTGACGAACAAGAATTAGGAATAGATTACACTACATTAGACAAAATACTGTATCAAATTCTGGATTTAAATATGTCTGATGAAGAAATATTATCAACTTCAATAACAAAAGAGCAGCTTGAGCTTGTGAAAAGAAAAATAAAGCTCAGTGAATTTAAAAGGCATATGCCAGATATGCTTGATTAGTAACCGTATAAGACACTGGAGGAACTGTGTTATTTAGCAGAAACCGTTGTAAAATATGTAAAAAGATTATTGGACATCGCTATTGTTTAAGGACAGATAAGCATATCTGCTGGCATTGTTGTAATAAAATGCGAACAGATTTTAAATGCCCACCAACATGTGAATATTATTTGAAACCGATTGAATCTGCTACAGCAAAGATAGAAATAAATGCAAAGGTTGACTCTAAAAGCGAATTTGATGATCTTAATCGGCTAATTGCTGACTATTGGATGAACCATGAAGTGCAAGATTTAGACAAGAATATCCCAATTTTAATGCTTAATAACGAGACACAAAGAGAATCATTACACAAATACCTATCAAATGTGACTTTACCTGAGAATATTAAAGAATATCTCTTTAAAAGACTTGAAATGCCTTACAAAAAACAAGAAAAAGAAAAGCATTATGAAGACTATGCACTTGAGTTTATTGAGTATATATTACAAGACAATTTCGAGGCTGCATTAAACCTCTATTTGCCCTTTTTAAGTACAAAAAATGAGTATAATCATAAACTTCTTCTTGAACACTTTAACAGTCATCACGCACTGAGAAAGCTCAGTAATTTTGAACTAATAGCCTCAGGTATGTCAACTCAAGAAAATGAGGCATTTGTTAGTTTTGAATTGAATAATAATCAAGAATACTCTGTTATATTGGTGCCTGGATATAATAAATGGGTGGTGAAATATCATGCATTTGGTGCTATAAACCTCGTGCGAACAGAAAATGAGGCTCTGAGAATAGTGGCAAATGCACTCTCTCAACAAAACACAGAAACTGCCTATAAATACTTAAGTAATTATAAACAAATATATTATTTTTCACCAGATATGCACTATTATGATGGCTTGTATTACAGCATTAAAGAAGAGATTAAGTTCGCAATTAAAGCCTATGAACTGTCTATTGCATTGGACCCATTTTTTGTAGAGGCTTATTATAATCTTGCTTTTATCATGCAGGCTGAAAATCAATTAGAACAGGCAAAAATATTATATCATCAAATCTTGGAAATCAAGCCAGACTATCTGAATGCAATGAATAATCTTGGCACAATTTGCCTATATGAGAAAAAAATAAATGAGGCAAAAGTATTATTTGAACGTTGTTTATCTGTTGACCCAAATTATGAGTTTGCACAAAAGAATCTCGATAAAATAAAAGAATTAGGCTTGGAATAGCATTAATGGCATATAGCTCTTCTTTGATGAATCTTGCGATTAAACAAGCAGATTATGCACACTATATAAGTCGTCCAAACCCAAATGTGGGTGCTATTGTTGTAAAAAATAATAAAGTTATTGGCTTTGGATATTCACAAGCATATGGCTCTGACCATGCAGAAGTAGTTGCTCTCAAAGAAGCAGGAAATCTTGCAAAAGATGGAGAATTATACGTAACCTTAGAGCCTTGTAGCCATCAGGGAAAAACACCGCCATGTACTGACGCAATTATAAAAGCAGGCATAAAGACTGTTTATATCGGCATTTTAGACCCCAATCCATTGGTAGCTGGCAGAGGTGTCGAACTATTAAAAAAAGCAGGGATTAAAGTACAAATTGGCTATAAAACAAAACAAATTGAAAAGCAATTAGAGTATTATTTACACTGGCGAAAACACAATTTACCTTTTGTGATGATGAAAAATGCTGTTAGTTTGGATGGCAAAATTGCTGCACCCGATGGAAACTCTAAATGGATAACAAGTGAAGAAGCAAGACATTTTGGGCGCTTGAAACGTGCAGAAGGAGAGGCAATTATCACAGGTATAGGCACTGTCTTAGCTGATAATCCTATGCTTATCCTAAGAGCAGATGAGATGGATAAATTAAGAATTAAAGCCGATAATAATCATATTGCCCAGCCTGTGAGAATAATATTAGATTCATCTCTAAAAATCCCCTTAAATAGCAAAATTGTTGAAACAGCAAAAGAATATAAAACAATAATAATCAAAAGTAATTCATCAAAAATTAATCATGAAAAAGAAGACAAATTGCGACAAATGGGCGTAAACATTATTGGTATAAACAGTATCGACAACAAAATAGACTTAAAAGCACTGCTTGTTTTTCTTGCAGAACATAAGTTTACCTCAATCTTTATTGAGGCAGGACCAAAACTAAGTACTGCATTTTTGAATCAAGGATTGGTTGATAAAGTCTTCTATTTTATTGCACCCAAAGCCTTAGGCGGCACTAACGACGTCTATCAACATTTGCATGTTGACTCTTTGAGAACAGCGATAGAGTTTGAAAGAGTAATACCGCAGTTAATAAACAAAGATAATATTTTATTAGAAGCATATGTTAAAAAAGATATTTAATGATTTAAAAACCTCTTATTTGGGCTTTCTTGAGTTTATTTCTTTCTCAATTGAGACCTTTCATAAGTTTGCAACTTTTTATAAGCAGACCAATGTCAGCTCATTAGTGCTTTTAAGACAGATACTATTTACAGGATATGAGGCACTGACTCTTGTATTGGTATTAGCAACTGCCATTAGTGGCTTGTTGTTGAGCCAGTTTGGTTCGCTTCTTATAAATCTTGGTCAAGAACAGCTTTTTTATAGTATTTTTGTCAAGGCAATAACATGTGAGATTGCATGCGTTTTGACAGCATTCTTGATTGTGGCAAGATCAGCACCTGCAATAGCAACAGAACTGGCAAATATGAACGTTAATCAAGAGATAGAATTAATAGATTCAATTGGTATTTCTCCTGTTTCTTATCTTGTTATTCCGCGCATGATTGGTGTAACAGTGTCTTGCGTTGTATTGACGATATACTTCAATATAGCATCTTATTTAGGTGGTTGGCTTATCGCTAATTACCTTAACCCCTTACCTTTTTCGAGTTACATAAACAGTATTTTAAAAACCATTTCTATAGCAGATTTTGCTCAAACAATAATCAAGTCATTAGTATTTGGCATATTAATTTCTTTAATTTCGACATATCATGGTTTTCAAGTCAAAAAAGCAATAACACAAGTGCCACAACGCACAATAAAAGCAGTGGTCTATTGCCTAAGCTCGATAATTATATTTAATGTAATTATCTCATTAATGTTTGCAATATTATGAAAACGACAATAGAAATCAGTAATGTAAAGCATTTCATTTCAAGCACATCATACCTTAAAATAGATAGGCTTGTGATTGATACTATGCAAAATATCTTAATAAAGACTAAAGTAAATAGCGGTTTGAGTGCATTTTTAAAGCTATTAAGCGGTGTAGTCAGCCCTGACGAAGGAGAAATATTAATATTTGGAGAAAATTTAAATTACTGTTCAGAAGCAAAGTATATTGAGATAAAAAAGACAATCAGTTATAGCTATCAACATGGTGTAATGGTCTCAAATCTGACAATATTAGAAAATCTTTTACTCACTTTAAACTTTCACTTCAAAGAGCTCACATATTCCGAACGTGTAAATTATATATATGATTTTATAAAGTCCTATGATATTAACCATCATCTTGATAAAAGACCTGTTGATTTGGGTTTTATGCAGAAAAAAATATTTGGCATTATCCGTTCTTGCCTAATAAACCCACGTCTTTTAATATTGGATGAACCTTTTCAAAATCTTGAAACAAAGTATTGTGGCATACTTGAATCTTTGATTGAGAGACATATAGCAAAAGGTAACCATATAATTCTTGGTGCCAGCTTGAACCAAGAGTTTGAATTTGTAAACCAAACAATCAATTACTTTCCATTTGTTCAGCAAATTTGATTAGGAACCTCATAATTAATGCATACATTTTTAAAGAATTATTATAATCATTTAAAGCTCTTTTCTAAAAACGCCAAACTTTTTTTAATAGGCGGAATTTTTAACGGAATTGGGCTCTCTGTTTTTAGCTTACTTTTTAATCTATACTTGAAAGAACATGGCTTTTCAGAGTCTCAAATTGGTCAGGTCTTATCTTGGGGGTCTTTGGGCTCTGCTTTGGTTGCCATTCCAGCAGCAATGCTTTTGGAGAGAGTACATGTCAAAAAAATACTGATTTACTCGACTATTCTTGCTTGCTTTGCATACTTCTTTTCAATATTTAGCAAGACACTTTCATTAATCTTTGCATTCATGTTTTTTGCAAACTCATTTATCACAGTTTACAGGGTCTCGATTGCACCTTTCTTTATGAGAAATAGTAACAAAGAAGAGCGGATATACTTGTTTAGCGTCAACTCAGCATTGTCAATGCTATCACAATTAATCGGCTTTGTAATTGGCGGTTATTTACCAAAAGCAATTATGAAATTTGGACTTAGCTCTGATTTATCATTTGCTTATGAAGTCGCACTTTACATATCAATAGCAGGCACAATGCTATCAATCTTTCCATTTATATCTATCAAACAGGCTGCTATTCCCAAAAACCCAACAAATATGTTTGCAAAAATTAAAAACTACAATTGGCACATTATTACCAGATTAATGATTCCTAAAGTGCTTGTTGGCTTTGGGGCAGGTCTGGTCATTCCCTTTATGAATTTGTATTTCAAAAATGAATATAATCTTGAATCTGACACTATTGGGATATTCTTTTCAGTTATGCAAGTCTTTCTCTTTTTAGGAATGATGTCGGCACCGTATCTGACAAAGAAGCTTGGAATGATGCAAAGTATTGTGTTGACCGAACTGTTGTCTATTCCTTTTATGTTTATCTTGGCAATGTCACGTTATTTGCCTCTTGCTGTAATTGCCTTTATAATGAGAGGGACTCTGATGAATATGAACTTGCCGATAAGCTCCAACTTTGAAATGGAATTAGTTAAACCATACGAACAACCATTTACTAACGCAATCTCAACCTTTGGATGGCAAGGTGCATGGACCTTTAGTGCATGGGCAGGTGGGCAAATAATTGAAAAGTATTCTTTTGCATTTTCATTCTATGTTACCATTGTTGCATACTTCTTGTCAGCTGCAACTTATTACTACTTCTTCTCCAAAAAAAGATTGTATATGGCAAATTAATGTAATTGGAATGATTTGTGCATTATATTATAAAAAACTAAATAATTGTGGAGGACTTTTGAAAAAAACCTTACTTTTAACAATATGCTTGATAACTCTTTTAGGGCTTTATGCTCAACAACCACCTGCAGATTATTATCACAGATATGAACAAATGAAAGCTGTGATGGATTCATTGGCTGCTGCTGCACCAGGCTATGTTCGTGTTGATTCTATTGGATATACACAAGTACTTGAACAACCAATTTGGGCTATAAAACTGAGCCAAAATGCTGCTGTTGATAGAGATGTACCAAGACTTCTTTTTATCGGAGATATACACTCTGAAGAGATTATTGGGCAAGAAATTATTATGTCTAATATCAAAGAATTTGTGCAAAATAGAAATCAACAACCATATCGTAATTGGTTTCAAAGACTCGAAATGTGGTTTGTGCCATGTATGAACCCTGATGGACTATCTATTGTGATGAGCGGACAAGATTTGACTTATAGAAAAAACCTCAGAGACAACAATTTGAATGGAGTGTTTGATTTTGTGCCTGGACAAGGTGGCGACATTGACGGTGTTGACTTGAATAGAAACTTTGGCTCGCATTGGGTGCATGGAGACACTCTGTATGCCTCATCAGGATATGAAATATACGACTATTATAGAGGACCAGCACCTTTTTCAGAAGCTGAGTCACAAACAATAAAAAGATTCATGGAAAAATACCAATTTGTATATTCTGTAATGTGGCACTCAAGCCGAACTGGTAACTTATCTGAAAAAGTATATCCCCCGTTTAATTTTAAAAATGTAAGACCAGCACCTGATCTTGATATTAATAACTCTATCGGTCAAAACTTTGCAAATAAAATACCCAAACAGTCTGGCTCTGGCTTTTATGAAAATGCTCCTTCTATGGGAAGAGTATCTACCTCAAATATATGGGCTTATTTAGAATTAGGAACTATCCAATTAGTTGTCGAATGTGGTACATCTGATATCCAACCAAATCAACAAGTATTGAATTCAACAATAGAACGCTGCACACAAGCAGTGAAATGGCTGTTAAATAGAGCTATGCCAATTAGTGAGCAAAGTATTGAGCTTTCCTGTTTGACTGGTCTCATAACCGATGCAGTAACAGGTAACCCTCTCAGAGCAGAAATAAAAGTACATGGCAGAGATTCAAAACAATTATCTCCACGTATGTCAAATGCAGAGTATGGACGTTATTGGAGACCATTATTGTCTGGAAATTATACAATTACCGTTCAAGCAAAAGGATATGTAAGCCAAACAATTGACAATGTTGCAGTAAACTATGGTGGATGGAAAAAGGTGAATGTCGCTCTGGAACCATTACCAAGCTATCGAGTGCGTGGAAGCGTTAAAATGAATAATCAAGCTGTGAACTCAACGATTGTCATATCTGACATAGTACCTGACACCCTGTTTTGTGAAAATGGTGAGTTTGATATTTATCGAAGTGAAGGAGAGCACAGCTTTACAGTCTTTACTGAAAATAATATCAGCACTAAGAAAACAGTTGATATACAAGGTATGAGCTATTTGTCATTTAATCTTAATGATGAGGAGATAATCTTTAATGATAACTTTGATAATGGCTTGGCAAATTGGGATGTAGAAGGTCCATGGACAACTGTATTTGATGAAAACCGACACTTTGCTGCTGATAGTTGGGGAGGAAAAGGCTTATATCAATCTAATTGCGATGTTTGGATAATAAATAGCGAAGCAATAGACTTGCCAGCAGATAGCGATAAAGATATAAATATGGTTGTTGAACATCGTATTTACACTGAATGGGAGCATGACTTTGTAACAATTGATATCTCAACAGACCAAGAAAATTGGACAAATTTATTCAGAGAAGCTGGGCAATATGATAATTGGCACAAAACTTTTATACCACTAAATGACTATCGTGGAGAAAGCGTTTACTTTAGATTTAGATTAAAAGATGGGCTTGAAGGCGATGTAAATATGCCCGAACTTACCGATCCAGGCTGGGATATTGATAATATTTGTATTGCTTCATTCTCACCAGAATTTGTAAGTAATAATAGCCCAACAGCTATAAAACCTGATATTCGACTGAAAGGAAATTACCCAAATCCATTTAACCCTGAAACAAGAATTGAGTTTGTTATTGAACAAGACCATGTAGAAAATGCAAATATCGAAATATTCAATATCAAAGGACAAAAAGTACAGACTTTGCCTATCGGACTAAATGAGATGCGTAGCCAACACGTTGTTTGGCATAATAATAGACTAAGTTCTGGTATATATTTCTATCGACTCAATATCAATGGCTCAAGCTATGGAATAAAAAAAGCTGTATTGCTTAAATAAATAATAATACTTTAAAATACTTTAGCCACCTATTAGGTGGCTTTTTTTAATACTCGTATATAGCAATGGCTTCATTTGAAAAGGATTGATTTTCTCTGTACTTTAATATAAGGTATAAAGCGTGTATTTAATATGGATATCTTTTGTGGCACCTATTTTATAGCATTCACCAAAAATCTATTGACAAAAAAAAGCCTATTTATTAAATGTAAAAATGCAAGAATGTGAGGGAAATATGATTGAAAAAATAATAAAATTCTTCTTCGGAGATAGAAAAGAAAAAGAACTAAAAAAAGTTCTGCCTATCATTGAAGCAATAAACAGAGAGTTTGAACAACTAAACACTCTTAATAATGAAGAATTAAAAGAAAAAGTAAATGATATACGAGAAGAAATCCAGCAAGCATTAAAACCATTAGAAATTGAGCTTGAAAGACTTAGAAAAGAATATCAAGAAACCGCTGATGAAAAAGATAAAAATGCTATCAGCAATACAATAGATGAAAAAGCAAAATACTTAAAAGAGTTTACTCAGTCTATTCTCGATGATAATCTTATAGACGTATTTGCTATTGTCAAAGAAACATGCCGCAGATTGGTCGGACATAAATATAATGTGCGCGGGCATGAAGTTGTCTGGGACATGGTACCTTTTGATGTCCAGCTTATTGGCGGTATTGCTTTGCATCAAGGAAATATTGCAGAAATGGCAACTGGAGAGGGTAAAACTCTGGTAGCAACTCTGCCTTTATTCTTAAATGCATTGACAGGACGGGGCGTTCATTTAGTTACTGTAAACGATTATCTTGTGCAACGTGACGCAGAATGGATGAGCCCAATCTTTGACTTTCATGATATCTCTGTTGGCACAATAGCCAATAATATGCCATCTAATCTTCGAAAAGAAGCATATGAATGTGATATTACTTATGGCACAAATAGTGAGTTTGGTTTTGATTATCTGAGAGATAATATGGCTGTTAGCTCTGAACAGCTTGTGCAAAGAAATCACTTCTTTGCAATTATTGACGAGGCAGACTCTGTCTTAATTGATGAGGCACGAACCCCTTTAATCATATCAGGTCCTGTTGCTGATAGTAAAAATTACTATACAGATATAAACCCTATTATTAAAAAGTTAGTATACATGCAAAACCAATTTGTGCAAAGACTTATGTCAGAAATAAGAGCTTTACAAAATAAAGAGTCTTTTAGCAGTGAAGATAGTAATGAGTTAGGTAGAAAACTATTGCTTGTTAAAAGAGGTGCACCCAAAAATAAAGCCTTCATCAAATTGATGAAAGAGCCAGATTTGAAAAAGCTTGTGCAAGACTATGAAGGCTGGATGCTTAGAGATAAAACAATGCACGAAATTGATGAAGAACTATTCTATTCAATAGAAGAGGCAAATCACAGTGCTGATCTTTGTGAAAAAGGGCAAAATGAGCTGTCCAAGCTGTTCCCAAACCTTTTTGTTGTGGAGCATCTTGACGAAGCATTATCAAATATTGAACAAAATGAAGAGCTGAGCCAAGAAGAAAAAGCCCGTCAAAAAGAGAGAAAAACATCAGAATATATACAAAAAAGTGAATATTTGCATAATATCTCTCAGCTTATCAAAGCTTATGCTCTGTTTGAAAAAGATGTTGAATATGTCGTGGTTGACAATAAAGTGATGATTGTTGATGAGTTTACAGGACGTATGATGCCTGGACGCAGATTCAGCGATGGTCTTCACCAAGCATTAGAAGCAAAAGAAAATGTAACAATTGAGGACGCAACTCAAACTTATGCAACTATTACCTTGCAAAACTTCTTTAGAATGTATGATAAACTAAGTGGTATGACAGGTACTGCAATTACAGAAGAATCTGAATTTCATGAAATATATAAAATGTCTGTAAAAGTAATTCCAACTAATGAACAAATAACACGCTTAGATTATGACGACCTCATCTATCTGACTAAAAATGAAAAATACTCGGCAATAATTGATGAGATTGAATATTGGCACAAACAAAATAAGCCTGTGCTTGTGGGTACTATTACTGTTGAAGTAAGTGAAATTTTAAGCCGCCTTTTAAAAAGAAAGAATATCGCGCACAATGTTTTGAATGCTAAATATCATGAAAAAGAAGCTGAAATTGTCGCTTTGGCAGGACAACCAGGTGCTGTAACAATAGCAACAAACATGGCAGGACGTGGTACTGATATTAAGCTTGGGAAAAGTGTAATTACACAAATAAAAGAAAACTATCATGGACTACCAAAAATAGTGTCTGAAGAGATACCTTTTGGTCAACCCATCGATGGCTTGCATATAATAGGCACGGAAAGACACGAGAGTCGCAGAATTGACATGCAGCTACGTGGTCGTGCAGGAAGACAAGGAGATCCAGGTACATCAAGATTTTACTTATCTTTGGAAGATGACTTGATGAGACTGTTTGGCTCTGATAGAATAACCGGACTCTTGCAAAGAGCTGGCTTAAAAAGCGGCGAAGCAATTACGCATCCATGGATGACTAATGCCGTTGAAAAAGCTCAAAAAAGAGTGGAAGAACAGAACTTTGAAATAAGAAAACAGTTGATTAAATATGATGAAGTAATGAATCAACAAAGGGAAGTGATTTATACTTATCGAAGAAACGTGTTAAAAGGCTATGATTTAAAGCTAGATATTGAAGATATGATAAAAAACTCGATGGAAAAACTCGTGCTCACTCACACAGAAGGTATTCCATACTCTGAAGACTGGCCACTTGATAGAATTAGAAATTGGTTGGCAGTTCAACTAAATATTAAGATTGCCCAAGATGAATTTAACTTGCCAAGATTGAGCCAAGAATTACTATATGATGTGATTTGTGAGTTTGCATTAAAAGAATATGAAGCAAGAGAAAAAATGCTCGGTATTGACACTATGAGAGAAATCGAGAGACGAAGCCTTTTGGAAGTAGTTGACAATGAATGGCGAGACCATTTGCATGAAATGGATATATTGCGAGAAGGAATATCTTTCAGAGCTTATGCAAATAAAGACCCTCTTATTGAATACAAAACAGAGAGTTTTAAACTATTTGAAGAGCTTATCGTCCGTATTCATGATCAAACAGTTAGACGAGTTTACAATTCTTATATTGTAACACAAGAGAATATAAAAAACTTACTCGATAATGCAATATTAAAACATGATGATATCTCAGCTTATCAAAGAGCTACATCTGGTGCTGAGAATAAAGCTGAGCCTGCAAAAGTTCAACCAGTTAAAAACCTTGATAAAGTTGGACGAAATGATCCATGTCCATGTGGAAGCGGATTGAAATATAAAAAATGTTGCGGGAAAATGGAATCTTTTAATGACAGCAACAATTAATTCGATTATATTATTAGAAAGCTATTCTTAGTTTGTTGAAAGGAATAATATTATGAGAAAGAAAGTAGATACTCTGCAAGAGATGATGGATAAAATAAGAAAATTAGAAGAACTTACAGGTGATAAGAACCTTAAAAATAGTAAAATGATTGAACAATTGATTAATAAATATCTCTCTAAGAAAATCAAAAACTTTAATAATAGAATTATGAGCGAAAATGAAAAGAAGGTTTTAACAAATGATGCCTTTTCATATTTGTTAAGTCTTGTAAATAACGAAGTTTTACTATATACTGAGTTTGAAAAAGTATTAAATATATTAATCCAATTTAGCGATGAAATGGATAAACCTTTGGATGAGTTGAGTGTAATTTTATTGCTTGAGATGATGAGTTATGCCAACTATGATGAAGATATTATCAGACATATAATAAAATTGTATCTTAGCACACCTGAACTTATGCATGACCTAAATTATATAGCTCATTAAAAATAACATCTCGTTTGTTGTGATATAGAAAGGAATAAAATGGCAAAGCCACTAATAATCGTAGAGTCTCCCGCTAAAGCCAAAACTATCGGGAAGTTTTTAAATAACCAATTCGTGGTCAAAGCATCAATGGGACATATTCGAGACCTACCTAAAAAAGAATTGGGTGTAGACGTAGATAATAATTTTAAACCAAAATATATAAATGACAGCTCAAAAAAGAAGATAATTGACGAACTTAAAAAATACGCAAAAGAAGCACCATCAATCTATTTGGCATCTGACCATGACCGCGAAGGAGAATCGATTGCATGGCATTTAGCTCAGGTGCTAAATAAAGAGAGTAAAAATAAGCCTGTTTATCGAATTGTGTTTAATGAAATAACAAAAAAAGCGATTCAAGAAGCTGTTGAAAAGCCTGGCAAAATTAATGAAAATAAAGTTGATGCTCAACAAGCAAGACGTGTCTTAGACCGCATTGTAGGATATAGAATAAGCCCCCTTTTATGGAAAACTATCAGTTCGTCAAACTTGAGTGCAGGTAGAGTTCAGTCAGTTGCTCTTAGGCTAATCTGCGAACGAAATGAAGAGATTCAAAAGTTTGTACCAGAAGAATATTGGACAATTGAGTCTGAATTCTGGAGAGACAATCTGCCACCTTTCAAAGCTATACTTAATAAATACGACGACAAGAAAATTAAATTAGAGAATAAAGAGCAAAGCGATGAAATAATAAATGATATTTTAAATAATCAAGCTGTTTTAAGCTCTTTACAAAAAAGTGAACGCCTAATACAACCACAAGCACCATATATCACTTCTACTCTGCAACAAGATGCAGCAAGGATTTTGAACTTTTCAGGCAAAAAAACAATGATGTTAGCACAAAACTTATATGAAGGTATGGATATAGGAGGAGAGTCGCTTGGTCTGATTACCTATATGAGAACTGACTCGGTGAGAATTGCAGACGAAGCAGTCCAAAATGCACGTGAATTTATTAATAAAGAAATCGGCGATAAGTATCTCAATAAATTTGTTCGTACTTTTAAAAATAAAAGCGAGTCTCAAGATGCACACGAAGCTATAAGACCAACATATCCATGGCGTACACCAGAATCTTTGCAAAAATACCTAAACCCCGACCAATTTAAAATGTATCAAATCATTTGGCAAAGATTTATTGCAACTCAAATGACACCAGTAAAACTTAACTCTGTTAAAATCGATATAAGCTGTGGTAAAGCACTTTTTACCACTTCTGGTTCAGTAATAATCGATGATGGTTTTTATAAAGTATATCCTTATGTGAATATTGCTCTTGGTGAAAATATACATCCTGATTATGCTGAAAATGATAATCTTGAAATGAAAAAGCCAACAGGAAAACAACATTTTACAAAAGCACCCTCCGCTTTTACAGAAGCTCAGTTAATTAAACTACTTGAGTCTTTAGGGATTGGCAGGCCCTCAACATATGCCTCGATTACCAATACAATCTTAGAGCGTGAATATGTAAAAATGATAGAAAAACGCTTTTTCCCAACTGACTTGGGTATCTTGGTCAATCGTTTCTTAGTACATTATTTTGATAATCTTTTTAATGTAAAATTTACTGCAGAAATGGAAGATAAACTTGATAATGTAGAATATGGTAAACAATTATGGGTGGACCTTTTAAAGAGTTATTACGAAATAATTATGCAATTGATTGACAAGGTAAAGATTACTGAAGCCCGCGAATTGATGACAGAAGAAACTGACATCAAATGTGAGAAATGTGGGCATAATATGATAATTAAAAATGGCAGAAATGGACAGTATCTTGCATGCTCAAACTACCCCAAATGCCAAAATATTAAGAGCTTTACGCGAACTGATGATGGCAAAATAGAAGTTTTGGAGAAAAAGGACACTTTAACTGATATTATGTGCGAAAAATGTGGCTCGCCAATGGCAGTTAAAAAAAGCAAAAATGGAGAGTTTCTCGGCTGTAGCAACTATCCAAAATGTAAAACAATTGTCAATTTTTCAAGAGATAAAGATGGAAACATAGTAATAGATAAGCCAAAACATACTGGAGAGAAATGCCCTGAGTGCGGTAAGCCACTTGTAATAAGGAAAGGCAGATATGGAGAGTTTTTCTCTTGTTCTGGCTATCCAGAATGTAAGTTTATTCGCTCTATGACTTCTGGTGTAAAATGCCCAAAGTGTAAAGAAGGCGAACTTGTCTCCAAAAAGGGTGCAAAAAATCGTAATTTCTATGCCTGTTCAAGGTACCCAGATTGCGATTATATAGCACCACATAAACCCATCGCTCTTAGTTGTATTGAATGCAAACACCCATATTTGGAAGAAATGACAGACAAGGCAACTAAAACAAAGTATAAGAAATGCCCAAACTGTGGGAAAGAATACTATTAATCCTCTATTATATTATTAGGATGGTCTATGCATTTTTTAGATAGTGTGATAAGCAGCTTACAGACTATTATGAGTCATAAAATGCGTTCATTTTTGACTCTATTGGGTATTATTATTGGTATTACAGCCGTCGTCGCTATGTTTTCATCAATATATGGCATCAAAGCTATTATGAAAGAAAATATGGAGAATATGGGTTTTAACAACTCTTTATACGTGATGCAAAAAAGAGAAAATAGCTCATCTGGTGGAAGGCATTTTGGCGGAATGATGCGTTATAATAGGACAAGTAGGAAAAGTAAGCCTGTAAATTATCGAGACTTTGAATATATAAAAGCGAAAGCCCAATATAAATATATTTATGGGATGGTCGAAAATTGGCAAAAAACATCAACTGATGAATGGATACTCTTAAAATCCACAAATAATGATTTTTTCAAATCAAAATCGTATGAATTAAGTCAAGGTAGATACTTCAACAACTTTGAAGAAAAAAATGCTGAAAATGTTTGTATTATAGGGCACCTTTTTGCTGAGGAAGTACTGAATGATACTAATCCTATAGGAAAACTAATTACTGTTGGTAAAAAACAATATAATGTAATCGGGGTATTAGGTGCTGATAAACTGAACACCAAAGCAGGCTTTAGTTTTAACCCGTGGGAACGTCGAATGGAATTAAGAGCAGTCTATGTGCCTCTAAAAACAGGTTCTACATACTTTAGAAACAATAAAACTATTGACTTTATTTATTTGCAAGCAGAAGATGGTGAAAGCTTTGCAAAATTGAAGACAGATATTACTCAATTACTACTTTCACGACGAAACATGTCTCATGATTTTGATTTTGAAGATATTGGCTCTATGTTTATAACAATCAATCAAGAGATGGATGAAATGCTAAAGAAATGGAATCTCACACTAATGGCTATTGCTTCTGTATCATTGATTGTTGGCGGTATTGGCTTATTTAGTACTTTGCTTATTTCAATAAATGAACGTATGATGGAGATTGGTGTTAGAAAATCACTCGGTGCAACAGATAAAGATATCTTCTTCTATTTTATTATGGAAGCTCTTGTTTTATCATTTATTGCGGCAGTAATTGGCATTTCACTCGGAGTAATTTTAGTCAAAAGCATGGGAGCTGCAATGGGTTCTCAATTGGTAATATCTGCTTGGAGCTTGATAATCGGATTGTCTTTTGCTTTTGCAATAGGCTTATTATCGGGTATTTTCCCAGCTTATAAGGCTTCTTCTATCGATCCAATTCAAGCAATCTATTACTTTGAATAATTTCATACTTTCTGTATATTCTGATTTTATATCAATTATTCATTAATGAAGCTGATTATTAGAGCCTATTGTTTTGCTTTTAAATCCAATAAAATTACCTCAATTAGAAGCTCAGATAACTTAAAGCAGAAATACTTGTTCAATTATTATTAATTTTTCTTTATTAACTGTGATTTCTAAGGTCTTATTAAAAGTCTAATAATAAATAAGTTAAGCAGACATACGATATTTATTTTGCAATAAAGTTATTTTTATCTTGACACGATTACCCTATATCGTAAATTGACAGTACATATCGCGAGATGGAGCAGCTGGTAGCTCGTCGGGCTCATAACCCGAAGGTCGGAGGTTCAAATCCTCCTCTCGCTACCAATAGACGTGCGGCGGCGTGGCTCAGTAGGTTAGAGCATCGGAATCATAATCCGCAGGTCCGGGGTTCAAGTCCCTGCGCCGCTACCATAGATTTATTTTGCTTTCGTACTAAAGCATATTTTGGTATGATGCGCCAGTAGCTCAGCAGGATAGAGCAACAGCCTTCTAAGCTGTGGGTCAGGGGTTCGAATCCCTTCTGGCGTGCCATATATTACGGTGGTTGTAGTTCAATGGCAGAGCACCGGATTGTGGTTCCGGGCGTTGTGGGTTCGAGTCCCATCAGCCACCCCATTTTTCTCATATTTTTTGTTGATTGAAAAATTATATCTTAGATAAATAGACTGTCGGCTCTTGATGTAGATAGCTCCAATGCTGCAAAGAGGTCACAAATATGTAACCTGGATGTAAGCAAAGAGAAA
>JAJBBH010000093.1 GCA_020532185.1 Candidatus Cloacimonadota bacterium
TAAAGCTACCTGACATTGAACACCTCTTTTATTCTTTAATTAATGCCATTCTATGATACCCTATATTATTGTCAAGTAATATTTTAACTATATTTATTGTCTGCTTTCTAATTCAAAGCTCTCCATTATCAATTAGGTGAATTTTGTCAAGTATAAATTTTGGTTTTTAATATATACAAGCCATAAACTTGTAACTATTCTGTTTTAGAGTGTAAAAACGATATTTTGTCAATAAACATAATACATCAAATTAATATAAAATATCAGAAAACATATTTAAATCAAAAAAGGTCAAGAATTCCTTTGACAATAAAATGCAGTTTGTTTACTTTGTATTGAATGATATTTTTTATTAATTATTAAAAGGAAGATATGCTAAATAATTTACCAATTTATGATTTTGTAATCGTGTTTGTAGTGAGTTTTTTGCTCGTTTTAAACCTAACGCCTTTTATAATCAAAATGGCTTTTAAGTTCAATTTTGTTGATAATCCGAGTGCACGAAAGATGCATAAAAAGGTTGTGCCCTTATTAGGTGGTCTGAGCGTGTTTATAGGCTTTATAGCGGTAGTTTTATTTGAGACCTTGATGCATTCGTATCAGTCACTTAATAAGAGTATGCTTGGTTTTTTGGGTGCTGGTTTTTTGGTAATGTTGATAGGTTTAATTGATGATAAAAAGCCCATAAAGCCCAAGATCAAGTTTGCTTGGCAGATTGTCGTATGTTTGATATTTTTATATACAAATAATTTGTTTACTTTTTTAGGACCTTTTTGGGTGACTGTTCCTATTTTGATGCTTTGGATGATCGGTTTGATGAATGCTTTTAACTTTTTAGACAATATGGATGGTATATTGGCAGGTATGTCAGGTATTTTAGCATTAGGTTTTTATGCAGTCAGTGTGATGACCAAGACGGCAAGTGTGCAGAATTTGCACAATTATGTAGCTTTGGTATCGTTGAGTTTTGCAGGTTCAGTATTTGGCTTTTTGCCTTATAATTTTAATCCAGCAAAGCTATTTATGGGTGATGCTGGCAGTATGTTTATCGGCTATATTTTATCAACTATCGGTATATTAACAGGTAAGATGACTGTGAATAGTATGCAGAATAATCTTTATTTTGTTTTACCTATCTTGATTTTGAGCTATGCTGTTTTTGATATCTCTTTGGTCAGTTATACTCGTAAGCGTGATGGCAGACGTGTATCACAAGGCGGTAAAGATCACTCAACACACCGTATTGGAACAGCTATGGGCTCGACGAAGATAACAGCCTTGATGGTGTATTTGATAAATGTAATCATTGTCTTGACAGCGATAATAGTTTTGAAACTACAATCAGTAGAAGTTTTAATTATTTCCACATTTCTCTATGTCAGTGCTTTTTTGTTTTTTGGCAAAAAGTTAGACTGTATTCCCATTATAATACCAAAGAATCAGTTAAAAGACCCAAAAGTTATAAGGTAATGATCAATGAAGTTTAAGGTATTAGGTTCATCATCAGGCTTCTCAGAAATCGGCAAGAATCTGTCATCAGTTTTTGTCGAAGTTGAAGGAAAGTGCCTAATATTTGATGCTGGAGAGGGCTTGTCACAGCGTATTCAAGAAGAGAAACTTGACTATGATACAATCGATGCAATCTTTATCTCACATTATCATCCTGACCATGTTACAGGTTTGTTTATGTTGATTCAAGTTCTATATATACAAGCTCGGACAAAGCCATTGCACATATTTTTGCCAGAGCGAGTAGAGGAATTTGCAAACTTATTGAGCTTTTTTTATACATTTCAAAAGAGATTGAGTTTTGAGCTTTATTTTTTGGAGATGAGGACAATAAATAAATATTATCCATATGTTAAAGCATTTAAAAATGATCACTTGTTGTCGTATAGGAAGTTTGTTGCAAAAGAAAAGCTTCCAAATACATTGTCATCGTATTCATTTAAAATAGTCGAAGATAATAAGTCGTTGATTTATACTTCAGATATTCAAACAATAAGGTCGATAAGCGAGCATTTGTCAGATTGTGTTTATTGTATAACAGATGCATTTCACCCTCATATAAATGAAATCAAAGCATTGGAACATTTGGTAAAAGAACAAGTTATATTGACACATGGGTCAACAACAGGTACTAATAAATTAGTGAAGGAGAACAAGAAGTATATCTATGCAGAAGAAAATAAAATGTATACTTTTTAGTTGCTTATTGCTATTAACAGCATGCACAAGTAAATATCAACGAGCAAAGATAGCATATGAAGCTGGCAACTATCCCATTGCAATAGAAGATTATGATAATATTATTAATAAATCTGATAATGGATATGAGATTACATTGTCCGAGCTTGATCGCTCAGAATCATACTATCAGTTGGGAATGCGAGCTTTTGAGAGAAAGAATTATAATCTGGCAATCAGGCTTTTTTACCTTGCAAACTCAGATAAGGCAGATGATAAGATAATTGATAGTTATTTGGAAATATTAGATAAGAGTAAAAGCGAAGATAATAATGAAATGGTAATCGCAATCTATGATTATATAATTACAAATCTTTATAAGTCACCACGTGTTCCTAAGTATATCTTTGAGCGTGCAAACTTGATTTATGATTGGTATGATGATGAGCAGACAGTTTGGGCGGACTATTGCATTATGAATGAATATTTTCCTGAATCTGAGTATGTTGCAAAAACTCAAGTAATAGTAGATAAGTTTTTGTTGAGTTGGGTAAATCATCTTGCTAATCAAAAGAATAATAAAGATGCTGATTTATCAGATATTATCGGTAAATTAATGTATTTAAAGTCGCAGCCTAATAGTTATCACAAAGAGATTTCGAATGAGATAGCCTTAATTTATATCCAAATGGCAGAATCTGAGATAGTTGGCGAGCATTATGTGAAAGCAAAAAAACTATTTCAAGATGCACTTGAATTTGATGCAAATCAGGCAAATTATGTGCAAAAGCGCTTAGAAGATATTTGTCAAATATTCATTAATGAGGGCAATGAATTACTCAATGAAAAGAAGATTGATGAAGCAATTACACAGTATAGCCGATCATTTCAAATAATAGAAGAATATACAAAAGCGACAAATGCTATAACTCGTGCAGAACAGCGCAGGCGAGATATAGCACAGTCATTGAATCTAAAAGAAGAAGGCGTACAACTTGAAAGAAAAAAGAAGTATCAAGAAGCTTTAAAAAAATATCAGCAAGCAGCAGTACTTGATAAAACAAGAGAATTGGATAAGCTGATTTTTGAGGTAAGCAATATTATCGAAATAGAAAAAGATCCACGTGCATTTGCTATGAAAGTATTGCGAGAGTATAAAAATGGATTGATAGTGAAGGGTGTTAATGATTTGCGTTTAGATTTAAAAGAAGAGTGGGGAGAATCATTACGAGATTCTGGATGGAAGACGATAGGTGCCGCAACACGCTATAAGATTGAGCTGAGATATGACTTGATTACGCCAGATGATAATTATTTTTTATCGTGGCAAATCAACATGAAAGATAGGACATTGATACCTTTAAATAAATTGACAGAAAAGCTATTCGGGAAATGATATGAAAAAGATATTACTATTATTAATAATTAGTTTTTCTCTGTTGGGGCTTTATGCACGAACAGAGTTTGATATAAGTGTCTTTGCAGATACCTTAAAGTATAATTGGAATAATGCTGAAGAAAGATATCAATATAGAGAAAATTTGGCTTTTAAAAAGGGCTTGATTGATAGTTATGAAGCAGAAAGGCTTTCGACAACATTGAATCTTGGTAAGTCAGCAATATTACCAGGCTGGGGTCATTTTGACACTAATAATGTTTTGAGAGGGCAAATCCTTTTGAGCACAGAAATTATCTTGGCAGGAACAAGCTTTTTCCTTTATGATAAATCAGTAGAAAAGTATGATAAATACAAAGCATCTAAGCAAATAGATGAGATTAATCAATATTATAGCGATGCAAATAGGCTTTATAAGCAATCTCAGTTGACTATGGGTCTTTTTGCAGCGATTTGGGTTTTTAATATATATGACACATATGTGTCAACTAATCAATATAATGAATGGCTTTGGATAAGAAATATGCAAAAAGAATTAGATCGTCGTATAAACATCTCTCCCAATGGGATTAATATAAGGTTTTGAGGATAACATGAAATCAGTAAGAATATATTTGTTTATGATAATCATTGTTTTTCTTTTTGGATCTTGCTCTTTAGATCGTAAAAACCCTTTAGATCCGCATGGCAATGATAATATAGAAGTGCCTCTGATGGTTGTCGGCTTGGAGCTTAGCTCGACAGGGGGTGTGGTTAATATTCGCTGGCAAAGGTCTGAAAAAGTTAACAAATACCGATTATATCGCTCACAATCATATGATGGAGCATATGAATTGATTCAAACAATTGCGATGACTGGTCTTGAGACAGAAAACACAGTTACTGCAGTAGATGATAATGTGGCATTACAGCAATATTATTATTATAAAGTATCAGCAGTCAATGTGCAAGGCTTAGAAGGACCAATATCAAGTTATAAATATGTGTTGGTTCGGATGTAGCTGTGCGTTATAATTGACAATGAAAAAACTTGAAATACTAAGTTCTTTGAACGAAAAGCAGCGCGAAGCTGTAACAAATACCAAAGGTCCTCTTTTGGTGTTGGCAGGTGCAGGTAGTGGCAAAACACGAGCCGTGATATTTCGTGTTGCATGGCTTATCAATGTAGAAAAAGTACCAGCGTGGAAGATAATGGTGGTTACCTTTACTAATAAGGC
Source organism: Candidatus Cloacimonadota bacterium (assembly GCA_020532185.1). Taxonomy (GTDB): domain Bacteria; phylum Cloacimonadota; class Cloacimonadia; order Cloacimonadales; family WRIO01; genus JAGOCT01. Next base: position 4,801 of record JAJBBH010000093.1, read on the forward strand.
TGCACGAGAGCTAAAAGATAGATTGGATAATTTATTTGACGATAAGTCGCATGCAGTGTGGGTTGGCACATTCCACTCAATTTGCCTGAGAATAATCAGATATGAGATCAAATATTTGCCAAAATATACAGCAGAGTTTTCAATATATGATCGTGATGATCAGCAGTCTGTATTGAGAAAGATATATAAAGTTTTGGATATTGACAAAACTCTATACCCATATCGCACAATACTGAGCTTGATTTCTAAGTTTAAATCGCAACAAATCAACATAGAAAACTTTTTTGAACACTATGACTATACAAAGCAGAATAAGGTTGTTTTTAGTATTTTTGAGGCTTATGAACGCTATTTAGGGGCTAATAATGCAATGGATTTTGATGATATCTTATTGAATACGGTGAATCTCTTTGAAAATCATACTGATGTGCTTGAAAAGTATCAAATGCAGTTGCAGTATATTATGGTGGACGAGTATCAGGACACAAACTTGGTGCAGTTTAAATTTATTAATATGTTGGCAGATAAGTTTAAGAATATTTGCGTTGTAGGCGATGATGATCAGTCAATTTATGGTTGGCGAGGTGCTAATGTACAGAATATTTTGTCCTTTGAGCAAGATTATAAAAATGTGAAAACTATTAAGTTGGAGCAGAATTATCGTTCAACAAGCAGCATCCTAAATTTGGCTAATAATATAATCATACATAATAAGAATCGTCATTTAAAGCACCTTTGGACAGATAACGAGTCTGAGAAAATACCAGTTTTGATCTCTCATGATAGCGAATATGAAGAGGCAAGATATATTGCAGAGGAAATTGTAGATTTATATGGTAAAGGAACACGTTTTGCCGAAACTGTGGTTTTATATCGTACAAATGCACAATCACGTGTATTAGAGCAAGCATTTACAAAATACCAGATACCATATGTCGTTGTTGGCGGTCTTAATTTTTATCAAAGGTCAGAAATCAAGGATATGATTGCTTGGCTTAGAGTGATAGCAAATCCATATGACAATGAAAGCCTGTTGAGGGTGATAAATTTGCCACCGCGAGGCCTGGGTGCAACGACAATTTCTATGCTTTTAGAGCATGCAATAATGAATGATACACCCTTATATCATGTTTGCTCAGAGATAGATAAGATGCCAAAGATTCACAAAAAACAGCGTAATACAATCAAAGATTTTTATCATAATATACAGTTGTGGAAAGAGAAAATGCAATCCGATGAGATTAGCAGTATTATCAAAGAAATCATAAAAACATACGATCTTGAGGCATATTATAAAAAGATTGAAGATACAAAAGAGTCAACTAAGCTGGAAAACATTGGTGAGTTTGTCGCAGCTGCGACTGATTTTAGTGAGCGTTATTTTGAAGATCATCAAGAAAGTGCTGATATTGCACAGTTTTTGCAGTTCTTGAGTTTGCAGACAGATCTCGATAATGCTGATAAGAAATCAAATACAGATGCGGTAAGATTGATGACAATGCATAATGCAAAGGGCTTGGAGTTTGATTATGTTTTTATTGCTGGTTTGGAGCAGGGTTTGCTCCCTCATATGTTTTCATGTGGGGATAATCAGGAATTAGAAGAGGAAAGAAGGCTCTTTTATGTGGCTGTTACAAGGGCAAGAAAGCAGGTGTTTCTGAATTATGCACATGCAAGGCGTAAGATGGATAGTTATCAAATGTCTATGCCAAGCGAATTTCTTCGAGAGATTGATACAAATCTTTATGAAACAATAAAAGCCTCATATTGGCAGCCGCATATACAGAGAAAGCCCGAATATAAAGCAGAATATACAAAACCAAGTATCTCTGTCATTACTGAAAATAGTAAGTTTTTTAAGATTGGGCAAAAAATAATGCATCAAGATTATGGAAAGGGAGTTATTTTAAGTGTTGATGGTGTTGGTAAAGATGCTAAACTTAGTATCTCCTTTAATAATGGCAATTTAAAGAAAATTAATGGTGCATGGGTGGAAATAATAGATGAATAGATATTTGAAGCTCTTTAATGTGATTGCTTTGTTTTTGTTGCTATCACCGCTATCTGCAGAAAAGTATGCTGGCGAACTCTTTATGATGGGCGCAGGAGTGAGAAATATTGCTTTGGGTAGAACAGGATTGACAGATCAGAATAGCAGCTCCAAAGCTTATTGGAATGCCTCATTGTTGGCAAAGCAAATAGGCTCTGATTACGAGCTGATGCACGCAGAAGACTTTGCAGGTAATTTGAAATATGATGTATTCTCTGCGAATATTGGTCATAAAGCAAATATTGGCTTGGTGATAAGCAGAATAGCAATCGATAATATCAGTTTGACTGCTATACCAAATCCAGACTCACTTCCCTCAAATGACAATCGCCCTTATGCTTATAAGAAGATCTCAAATGCAGACTATATTATAAACTTGGGTTTTGGTCGAGAATTAAGCAATCAATTTTTAATAGGGATTAGCCCAAAATTAGTGTATAGAAACATAGCCGAAGAGAGTGCTTATGGCTTTGGTGCAGACTTAAGTGCGACATATTTTTATAGCGATGATCTTGTCTTAGCTTGCCGTTTGCGTGACTTCTTCTCGACTCAGCTCTTTTATCAAAATGGTACACACGAGATTGTCAATCCAGGCTTGGATTTGGAGGCTTATTATAGCTTAATTTTGCCAAAGCTGGATAAGCAGTTAAACCTGTTTTTAAACACAGAGCTTAACTTTGAAAACATTGATGCTGGGTCAAGCCTGTCAGTCGGGGTTATGAGTGCCGATTTGCATGCAGGATTAGAGCTCTTATTAACACAGTCAGTGAGTATTTATACAGGATATGATATAGATAATCTGACAGCAGGATTTACCCTTAATTATCGCCTGTTTAATGTTAATTATTCTTTTGAGCAAGATACAGAGTTGAGTAATTCTCATCGCATATCTTTGGGCTTAAAGTTATAAAACAAGGAGATTATATGAAAAAGATAGCTTTGTTGGGGATGAGCGGCTCTATCGGCACATCCACCTTAAATATAATGCAAAATCATGATAAAGACTTTTGCATCAGCTTTGCCTCTGTGCATAATAATGTTGAATCTGCTATTAAGAGTGCTATTCTCTTTAATATTCCAAAGATTTGTATTACAGGCAATCCTGAGAAAAAGATTGATGAAGAAGAATTTCCTGATATAAGCTTTTATTACGGTAAAGAGAGCTTGTTAAGTCTCTTGAGAGACGAAGATTATGATATTTGTCTCAATGCTGTTACAGGTTCAGCAGGTTTGCCTTATACGATGGAAGTATTGCAAAGGGGTAAGAAGCTTGCACTTGCAAATAAAGAATCTTTGGTGATGGCAGGTCATTTGGTAGCCGAACTTGTAAAAAATAATAATGGTGAAATATTGCCTGTTGATAGTGAACATAGTGCTATTTTTCAGTGTCTTAAAGGACATAGTATAAAAGAGGTGAAGCAATTGCATATAACAGCCTCTGGGGGACCTTTTAGAGCGACTCCTTTGGCAGAGTTTAAAGATATTACAGTTGAAAATGCTCTCAAGCATCCAACTTGGTCGATGGGTACCAAAGTAACAATAGACTCTGCAACAATGTTTAATAAAGGCTTGGAGGTGATAGAGGCTCACTGGTTATTTAATCTGCCTTATGAGCGGATTAATGCAATAATTCACCCACAATCGATTATACATTCGATGGTAGAGTTTTTGGATGGTTCGATTTTGGCTCAGATGAGCAGCCCAAGCATGGAATTGCCTATTTTATATGCACTTTCCTATCCTAAGCATATAGCATCTGATAATGTGCAGACAGATTTATTATCTATTTCAGCTTTGACATTTGAAAAGATTGATAAGCAGCGTTATCCATTGTTTTTTGTTGCAATTCAGGCAGGTGCAGCAGGGGGTTTGTATCCAACAATAATGAATGCCGCTAATGAAGCAGCATTGAGCTTGTTTTTACAAAAGAAAATCCACTTCACACAGATTTCAAATATGGTAGACAAGGCATTGAACAAGTTTGAAAATATTTCTTTTCCATCTCTTGAGGATATATTGCATGTGAATAAAGAGGCTTTTGATTATACTTATTTATCAACCGATTAGGGATTATATAAATATGGGTTTGTTTATCATTTATAAGATTATTATAAATATTGCTTGCCAATAAAATCAGTAATTGATAAAGTGTATTTTAGAGCGATTAAAGGAGGGATTATGAATAGGAATGATATAGTTTTTGTTACAGGGCATAAGAATCCAGATTCTGATTCTATCTGTTCAGCAATAGCTTATGCAGATTTTTTACAAAGAAATGGCGTCAATGCTATAGCTTGCCGTTTAGGCGATATAACACGAGAAACAGAGTTTATTTTAGATCATTTTGAAGTAGAAGCACCACAAATATTAAAAAATGTTAAGACACAGATATCCGATCTTGATATGGACCCTGCCGTGCCAGTAACTGCTGATTCAACTATACAAAAAGCATGGACCAGGATGCGTTTAAATAATACCAAGACCTTGCCTGTGGTTGATGAGAGTAATCATCTTTTTGGCTTGATTACCCTGTCTGATATTGCCAATAAATATTTGGATATATTAGAGACTAATGTGATTGGTTCTCGTCAGACAACTCTGCGTAATATCTTGGAGACTTTGAATGCAAAGCTTGTGTGCGGTACAGCAGATAATTTTCCTGATTCTGGTAAGGTTTTGATAGCTGCCATGCATGCAGAAGATATTGAGCCATTTATTGAAGAAGATGATATTGTCATTGTGGCAAATAGAGTTGATGCACAGTTGAAAGCGTTGGAATGTAAGGCGTCATGTATTATTATAACTGGCAATGCAGAGCTTGCACAAGAAGTGAAAGACAAGGCAAATAGCCTGAATGCGATAGTGATAATCTCTCCACACGATACCTTTACAACTTCCCGCTTGATCAATCAGAGCATTATGGTGTCATGCGTGATGACGACCGATAATCTGATCCGTTTTAATATGGATGACTTTGTGAATGATATCAAGACTAAAATGCTGCAAACACGTTATCGTAGCTATCCTGTTGTTGATGATAATAATGTAATCAAAGGCTTTATCTCGCGTTATCACTTGATTTCATCGCGTAAAAAGAAGGTGATTTTGGTTGACCATAATGAGAAATCACAAACAGTGGATGGTATTGAAGAAGCAGAAATATTGGAGATTATTGATCATCATAGATATGGTGATATACAAACCGCTTACCCTATTCATTGCAAGCTTGAACCAGTTGGCAGTACAGCAACAATAATTGCCAATATCTTTTTTGAAAACGCAATCAGACCATCTCGACAAATATCTGGCTTGCTCTGTGCAGCAATTATTTCTGATACAATGAATTTCAAATCTCCCACCACAGTTTATAAAGATAAGATGACAGCAGAAAAGCTTGCCGAGATTAATGGACTAAATATCGAAAAGTTTGCGACAAAAATGATCCAAGAAGGCTCGTCAATTGTTGGTAAAACTGCAAAAGATATTATTCATGAGGACTATAAAGAGTTTCACTTGGGTGCACATAAATTTGCCATTAGTCAAATCAAAACAATGGATATACACTGTGTTGATAGCATTGAAGATGAGATTTATGCCTATATGGATGAACTGGCTACAGAACATGAATATGATATTGTAATGCTTGTCATTACAGACATTATACAAGAGGGTTCTTTGGCATTGATTACGGGTGATCGACAGGATTTGATAGAAAAAGCTTTCAATGTGGAAGTGAAAGATAAGCGTGTCTTTTTGCCTGGATTAGTGTCGAGAAAGAAGCAAATCATCCCAGAAATATCTGGCATTATATGAGATGTGCAAAACAAGAATTAAGTTTTTATTACTTTTTTGCTTGTTTTTTTCAAAACTCATTGCATTAGATGAAGGATATCCCGTTAGTGCTGGTGTGCTTGCTTCATCAAGCCTAAGCTTGTTGTCTGTAAGTCCTAATAGTGCAATGTGTAATCCAGCAGTTGCAGAGAATGGTCTGTCTGTTTCTTATGCTATGCCCTATTCAATGCATGATTTGTCAATTTCTTCTTTATCATATCAAACAAAGATTTCGTCGTTTTCTTATGGTGTGGGCACAAAAATAATCTATCAGGAAGATTATAATGAAAATCTTGTTTATATCAATGCTCAGTTAATTCAAAACAATATTGTGTTGGGTGCAAATTTCCGTTATTTGAGGCAGGAGATTGAGGGGTATAGCTCAGTTAATGCGGTTGTTGCAGATATTGGGCTGCGTTGGCAGTTTTATGATTTTCAGTCAAGTTGGCGTATAAATAATATTTGTGCAGAGCATTATAAATATCTTGAATTGCCTATTTCTTATCAAACTGAGTTTGCCTATTATTTGTCAGGTGCTGCTTTGTTTTGTGTTGGTATTGAAAAAAAAGAGGATCTTGCTTATGCCGCAGGTTTGAAATTTGATATTGTGCCCAACTTTCAGCTAATAAACAGCTATATGTTTGAATCTCAACAATTAGCATTTGGCTTTAATGCACGACTACAGCGGTATCGAATAGATTATGGAGTGAAGTTTCACACTTATTTAAGCCCAAGCCATAGCATCTCGATAAATTATTATTTTAAATGATGCTGTGGCTTAGGTAATTGTATTAAAATAAGGACTTTGTATATAATTGGTGATAATATCCTTTTTTATTCATCAGCTCGTCATGTGTGCCTATTTCTGTGATTTCTCCACTTTGCATAACATATATCAAATCGGCATTTTTAACAGTTGAAAGCCTATGAGCAATGATCAATGTAGTTCTGTTTTCACTTAATTTTATCATAGATTCATGAATATAAGCTTCAGATTCATTATCCAACGATGAGGTAGCTTCATCAAAAATCAAAAGCGGTGGATTTTTGAGAAATACACGCGCAATAGCAATTCTCTGTTTTTGTCCACCAGATAGCTTTACACCTCTTTCACCGACTGCTGTGTCAAGCCCGTCAGGCAGTGAATTTATAAAATCTAAGATATTTGCATTTTTTGCTGCTTCAATTACTTGCTCGTCAGTTGCTGCAGGGTCGCCATAGAGGATATTATCTCTGATAGTTGTGTCAAACATAAAGACATTTTGCTGAACAATGCCGATTTCTTTTCTTAAAAACCTCTGCTTGAGATCGAGAATGTCTATATCATTGATAAGAATTTGCCCAGAATCTACTTCATAAAAGCGAGGTAAGAGGGCGATTAGTGTGGATTTCCCAGCACCAGATTCACCGACTAAGGCGATAGTTTTGCCTGCGGGAATAGTCATGGATACATTCTTGAGCACTAAGGCATCTGTTTTGGGATAGGCAAAGCTAATGTCTTTTACTTCGATATGTCCATCCCAGTTTTTTAGCTCAACGGCATTTTTTCTATCTTGAATCTGTGGGTCAATATCCATAATCTCGATAAATCTTTCAAATGAGGCTGCACCTTGCTGAAATTGCTCCATAAAGTTGACTAATCGCTGGATTGGATCGAGAATATAATTAATAAACATCAGGAATCCAATAAGATCAGCTGCATCTATTTTGCCTTGAAACATCAGCCATGCACCACCAGCGATCACCCATAAATAGTATAAATCTTGAAAGAAAGCCATACCAGCATGGAAATTCGCCATAATGATATACATTTTTTCTTTGGCAAATTTGAAGTGATCATTGACGTTTTCAAACTTTTTGATTTCTACTGATTCATTGGCAAAAGATTTTACTTCGCGTATGCCTTGCACAGAGTTTTCAACACTGCTATTAATGTCTGCAACACGCTTTCGAACGGCTCTAAAACCAGAACGCATTTTGCCACCATATAAAACACCCCATAAGAGTAAAATGGGGATGGGAATAATTGTGAGAGCTGCTAAAGTTGCATTGAAAGTAAACATTACGATAAAGGCACCGACTATCATGACAATGGCAATGAGAAAGTCTTCTGGTGCATGATGGGCAACTTCTGCGATCATATTTAAGTCATTAGAAATACGGGACATTAGATGCCCTGTTTTGACATTGTCAAAATATGAGAAAGAAAGCTTTTGAATATGCCTAAAAAAGTCAGCACGCATATCATATTCCATACGGACGCCCATGAAATGACCCCACTTGAGACGAATCATAGCACAGACAGCCTTGAAAAACATGATGATGAACATTAATACTAAAGACCAGATGATCATCTGAGCATTTTTATCTGGTACATGGGTTTTTATTAGATTTCTGGTGATAAATGGCAAAAATACAGTGATTGCAGCACTAATTAAGGCTGCAGACATATCGAGTATAAATAAACCCTTGTGAGGTGCATAATACTTAATAAAGCGTTTTAACATAAAGTCTCCTTATGTGATACAGTTTTAGAATATATGTTTATTTGTCAAATGCATTTTTGAGAAACTTAATATTATAAGGTATGTTTTGTAAAAGCATTTGTGAGAAGTGATTTTCCTGAAGAGACTAATAGCTTTTCACTAAAATACATAAAGATATTTGCCAGTTAACGATTCATACTCTTTCGATCTTTATATGCGATGTTGAAATTGAGGACTTGAGAAGCTATCTTTTTTTTATGAAGTATTTCTAAAAGAGAAAAATATTAGTTCGAGATCAGATTTATGCCAGTTGCTTTAAGCTTTTTAAGTGATGCTTAAAAATGAAAAGATAGCCCTTTTTTTGATATCAAAAAAAGCTGGGCTAAAAAGCTTTTAATTAGTTGTTTAGTCTATTTGCATCCCGTTTCACTCCTACTACACTCCTACTACACTCCTCCTGCTATCTTGGAGAATGAGGGGGAATGTTGGGGGAATGTTGGGGGATGCAAATAGACATAAAATGATGATTTTTTAGTTTGCAATTAACATTGTATTTTGCACAAAAAAGTTATTTGAATAATTTGAGAAAATGGGTATAATGTATGAGAATTATGTTGATTAGAAGTTAAAGAAAGTAACGATTTTACGATCATAATAATAGATTTTTGAGTAATAGGCGTATAAAAAAGTGAAAATATGAATAATCTTATTCTTTGTGATTGACAAAAAAATATATATAATAAAAATTGATCAAAAGGATGTAATTTGTAAAACTATGAAGAAAATATCTATTGCAATTGTTAATATAGGTAATGAACTTTTGTTGGGTAAGACAGTCAATACAAATCTAACATGGCTTGGAAATGAGCTTGCGTGCATGGGCATGGAAGTGAGCAAAGCCGTGTTGATACCAGACGAGGGTGCAGATATAAGATCTACTCTGGCTGAGTTGGTTGGCAAGTTTTCTGTGATTATTTTCACAGGTGGTCTTGGACCAACAAAGGATGATATTACAAAAATTGAGATAGCTGATTTTTTTGGCAAAAAGCTAATCTATGATGAGTCAATTTGGCTTGATATGCAAAAGAAATTTACCCGAAGAAATAGAGCTATACCAGAAAATAATAAGATTCAGGCTTATGTTCCAGAAGACTTTGTAGTGATGGAAAACTCTTTAGGCACCGCACCAGGCTTGTATTACAAGGCAGAAGATTTGCTATTATTTGCAGTTCCAGGTGTGCCCTATGAGATGAAGCATTTGTTTAATGAAAAGATAAAGCCGATTTTGCTTGAGAATTATCCCACAAATGGTTGGTTTTTAAAGACTTTAAATACATACGGCATTGGAGAGTCTGCCACAGCTGAGTTGATGGATGATATCAATCTTCCAGAAGATGTTCATATCGCATGGCTGCCACAGACTGGGCGTGTTGATATTCGTGTATATGGTTCAAATACAGAAGGTTGTCAGCTTGTTTATAACGAAATAGAAAGTATTTTGCAAGAATGGGTATGGGGTGAAAATTATCTTTCTTTGTCAGCAAAAGTGCATGAAGTTTTGACATTAAAAAAGATGAGATTAGCCTGTGCTGAAAGCTGTACTGGCGGTATGGTGAATAAACTCTTGACAGATATACCTGGATCGTCAGTATATTTATTGGGCGGTGTGATATCTTATGCAAATGAGGTGAAAGAGAGCTTGCTTGGTGTTTCGCCTGATACTTTGGAACAGTACGGTGCTGTCAGCGAGGAATGTGCACGAGAAATGGTTTTGGGTCTTGAAGCAAAGTTTCATGCAGATATAAACGTATCTGTAACAGGTATTGCAGGACCTGATGGCGGTACAGAAGAAAAGCCAGTCGGCACAGTTTATGTTGGTTTAATTTTAAATGGAGAGTTGGAAGTATTTAAAATGCGATTTACTGGTAGTCGAGATTCAGTGCGGTTAAAAGCAACAGAATTTGTTTATTATCAGATAATTAAGAGTTTGGAGATTTAGGATGGCACGCGTATTAGTTGTTGGTAGCGGTGCTCGAGAGCATGCAATTGCAGAATCATTTGCAAAGGACAATAGCATAAATAAAGTTTATGTGAGTCCTGGTAATGATGGAATAGCCGGGACTTTTGATTGCTTTAAATATGATGCTAAAGATAAGAATGAGCCTTTTGCAGAGCTTTATAATTATATACAAGAAAAGAAGATAGATTATGTATTTGTGGGTAATGAGCAGGCTTTGGCAGATGGTATAAGTAATTATCTTGAGGCAAAAGGAGTGTCTGTGGTTGGTCCAACAAGTGAAGCAGCCCAGATTGAAAGCTCTAAAGTGTTTTCCAAGAATTTGATGAAAAAATATAGAGTGCCAACAGCTGATTATGCAGTATTCAACGATTATAATGAGGCAGATGCATACCTTGAAAAGTGCAGTTATCCAGTTGTTATTAAAGCAGATGGATTGGCAGGTGGCAAAGGCGTGATTATTGCCAAAGATCAAGATGATGCAAAAGAAGCTTTGCGAGTAATCTTCTTTGATAAAAAGTTTGGTGAAGCAGGTAGTCAAGTGATTATGGAGAGTTTTTTGTTTGGTGAAGAGGCGTCAATCTTTGCATTTTCAGATGGAGATAGCTTTGTTTCTACTTTGTTTTCACAAGATCATAAGGCTCTTTACGACGGAGATGAGGGACCTAATACAGGCGGAATGGGAGCATTTGCACCAGTAGATAAGTTTTTGCACTTGAAAGATCGAGTTGATGCAGAGATTTTTGCACCAGTTTTTCGAGGTTTGAAAAGCGAAGGCATGCCCTTTAAAGGTGTGCTTTATGCAGGTTTGATGATAGATGGCGACAAGATCAATGTGGTGGAGTTTAACTGTCGATTAGGCGATCCTGAGGCAGAGGTGATTTTGCCTATTTTAAAGACTTCATTTGCTGATATATGTGAGGCTATCATTACAAAGAAGATTGATGGTTTTGAATTGGAGTTTAATAATCAATATGCTGTAGGCGTGATATCTGCATCGAAGGGCTATCCTGAGGCATTTGAACGCGGTAAACCGATATATTTTGGTGAGAATTTGTCCTCAATGCAAGGCAGTATATACTTTGCAGGAGTCAAAAAGCAGGGTGATGCAATATTGACAAATGGTGGCAGAGTGCTATGTGCGACAGCAATTGGCGATAGCTTGCAAGAAGCAATTAATAGGGCATATGAGATGACAGAATGTGTGCAGTTTTCAAATCAATATTATAGAACAGATATAGGTCAAAAGGGATTGAAGGATTAATAATGAAGAGATATTTATTCTTAATTTTGTTAGTTATAATCATTTTTAGCTTGAATGCTGAGAGTGCATTTCGCATTGTGCGCATGAATGAACATGAGATTATATTGGACTTTAGTTTGCCTCATTATGAGCTTTACGATGTGGTATATGAAAATCAAACTTTTAAGTCAATCCATATGGATGGTTCTTTAATTCGTGCAGAGGAAGGTAAGCCAGTTTTACCGTGGTTTTCTGAACAGATAGGCTTGCCAGTAGATGGTGATTTTACAATTGAGTTTGTGAATAAAAAAGAGTTTTATATTGAGAATATAAAAGTCGAGCCAGCTTTGAAAACTGTGTTTACAAGCATTGAAGAAGATATTAGATATGAGTTTTATCAGCATCCTGTTTATGAGTCGGATCAATATTATCCAATTTCCCAATTAAGCCAGTCAGAATCATATTTTTTGGGCGACAGTAAAATAAGGGCATTTCACTTTAATCCAGTGAGATATAATCCTGTACAACAACGCTTGCAATTAATTGAACATGCGAGAATTAGAATTAGTGTAAATGGTAATAAGCAAGCAAATGTATTGAGATCATATAAGCAAGTAAGTGATCGAGCGGCAGATATGTTGACAATTAACTGGCAGTATGCAAAGAATTGGAAAAAAGAGAGTGAAAAAACAAGAGAGGGATATGAGCCACCAGAAGATTTGTCTTCTATTGCTGAGATACATTTTGTGATCAAAGAAGAAGGTATTTATAAGATTAAATATGAAGATTTACGAGACTCGTTACAAGTCTTAAAAGATAAGCATGAGATAGATTATTTGTTTGATATTGATAGCATTGACCCACGATATATTGAGCTTTTTGACAAGAATGGACCTGTGCCAATTAACTTTGTAGGCGAGAATGATGGGTCTTTTGATGAGGGCGATTTCTTTGAGTTTTATGGATACCATAATCGCGGTGAGACTTGCTATTATGATAATTATAGCACAGAGAATATTTATACCCTTAAGTTTTTGGATCGCATGGGTACACGTATGGCAGTTGAAAATGGTGGTTTACAGGTAACAAATCCAGCAGAATATATTTTGCCAACAAGTTATGAGCAGACAGTTCATTTTGAGAAGCAGATGTTTTCAGATAGACTTGGTTATCAGATTTCTCAGAAGTATTTTGAGGGTAAGCCATTGAGGTTTGAGCGTGAAGACGTGATGTTTTGGAAGTCTATTACAGCACCCGATTTGAATATTACACCCTTTGAATTGGAGTATCCAGAAAATGTAAATACACGATATTTTGAGACTAAAGTTGCTCTTTTTGGCTCTTCTTATAGAGAGTATCCATACACAAACCCTGATCACCATGCAATAGTTCGAGTAAATTCTGCACTGATTAATAATAAATGGTGGCATAAGCAAAAAGAATGCATCTTTGAAAATGAGAATAATATGGCTAATAGCTATTTGAGTCATGGCATAAACAATCTTTATATTGATATGCCAGGGGATGGTCCATCAGGTTATTATGAGCAGATATTTTTGGACTATTTTGAGATAAAATATTGGCGTGAATATAAGACAAATAAAAATGAAATAAAGTTTAGTAAACCATCTAATAAGGAATTGGGTCTTTATCAATTTGAGATAAATAATTTTAGTCGAAACGATGTTTCAGTCTATAAGTTGGGCTCGAGTGTGTTTAATCATTTTTCTGTCAATCCATTTACTGAGGAAGGTGGTGCACCTTATACGCTGATCTTTCAAGATGAGCTATTTACCGAAGGCATAGAGTATTACGCATGTACTGAGAATAAAAAGAAAAAACCATTTGCAGTGCGTTTGAACTTTCCATCTGATTTGAAAAACCCTAATAATCGTGCAGATTATATTATCATCACAGGCAGAGATTTTGTTGATGATGAGGGTACTTTATTGTTCAAATCAACATGGGAAGCGAGAAATTATCAGGTAAAGATAGTTGATGTGCAAGATATTTATGATGAATTTAATAGCTCAATCAAGAGTCCTCAAGCAATTCAGGACTTCTTGAAATTTGCGTATAATAATTGGCAAGAGCCAAAGGTTTCTAATGTATTGCTATTGGGCGATGGTATTTATGATAAGAGAAATGAAAAAGATGTATTGCGTTATGATATCATACCTGTAAAGCCTTTTTGGACCTTTAAATATGGTGCAGCAGCCTCTGATAATTGGTATGGATGTATAGTTGGTGAAGACCCTGTGGCTGATATTAATATATCACGTATTGCAGTGTTTAAAGCATCCCAAATATTGCCAATTGCAGAAAAGACAGTGAGCTATGTTGAAGACCCTAATTATGATAAGAAGTGGCGTTCGAAAGTTACTTTGACCTCAGGCGGTAAAATTGATGATGCGACAGATATATTTGCACAGCAATCAGAGCGTATTCGCTTGCAAAGTATTCCACAACAATATCATGTGCAACGTGTGTATACAGCGGCAAGAGATGATAGGGTCGTTTATACAGGTAGCACTTTTCAACTCAAAGATAGGATCAATGATGGCACGACATTTTTACAATTTATGGGTCACGGTGGTGGACGTATTTGGTCTGACTATAACTTGCTAAATGCTAATGATATCAAGACACTTGTAAATAATACATATCCATTTGTGAGCAGCTTGTCATGTTATGCTTCAGCATTTGATACACAAGGTTTGGCGTCAATTGGTGAGGTATTTGTTGCAGAACCAAATAAAGGGGCAATTGGGCATATTGGGTTTTCTGGTTTGGGCTATTTATATGAGGATGAACCATATGGTCATTTTTTAACACAAGGATATTTTCAGAAGAATCTGCAAAATATAGGCGATGTCAATAGCTTTGCAAAAGCTTCATTTTATGGCAGATATGGTGAAAGCTTTGCAGGCTTGGCTTTGACTCATTCAAGCGTTTTGATAGGTGATCCGATGATTCCACTGACACGACCAGAACAGAAAAATGATATCACAGTAATTGGCAATCAATATCATGCTGCACCTGGCGATACTCTTAAGATACAAGGACACTTTGAAGATGGTGTTTATAGTGCAAGAATAATGGTACTTAATAATAAAGAAATGCCGATTAATATACCTTATGATATGCCCGTGATTGATAATGTATTGGCTTATAATCATGTTGTGCCTCAAAATTCACCTAACCCTATGGGCGGGCAAATTAAGTTTTTGGCAAATTCACTTGATAAAGAAATCATTAACTCGACAAACTATGGTATTGGCAATCAGATTACTCATATGGTGCAGACAGAGCCAGCTCAGCCAACAGCAAATGATTCTATAGTGGTAAAGGTTAGGTTTATTGATTATCCAAATATTCAAAATGTTAGTTTGATGATTGAACCGCATTATTTTGTTACTGATAGAAAAAGTGGTGTGGCAGAAGATACACACGAAATTGGTGGCGACTTTAGTATTATCCGACCTTTTAGTATGAGTTACGATGCAAATAGTGATTATTGGGTATTGGATAAGAAGATGTATGGCTTTGCAGTAACGGGTCTTGTGCAATTTTATTTTAAAGTATCAAAAACAGATGGACAGGATTACTATACAAATGCAAAATATGACACGTTTACTATACATGGACCAGATATTGCCATTAATTATGCCGAGCTTTATTCTCGGAATAACTTACCTGTGGTGAGGGTTTATAGCCAAAATGTGGGTAATGTGGCAAGCTCTAATACCAGCTTGAGACTTTATGAGGTGAAGGCAAACAACGAAAAAGAATTGATTAATGAGATAGCTTTTCTGGGTCTGAACTCAATGGAAGAGCGCTGGGATTATCTTGAGCTGCCAGAGCTTGTTGGGCGACTGAACTTGCAGGTTTATGTGAATGAAGGAAATGAAGATTTTCATGAGCTAACTACTCGCAATAATTATCGTAACTTTGTACAAGAGTTTAATTTGTTTAAAGCTGGCTTGAATAGTAATTCTATAGCATCATTGGACGCTAATTGTGAAGTAATTATTCCAGCAAACTTTTATAGCCAAGATGTTTATTTCAACCTTTTGAGTGTTGATTCTAAGACGGCATTGCTGCAACCTGATATTTTACCTGTGAAGCTGAGAAATCAGGACTTGGATAATGCATATATGTTGGAATGCTTTGATAGCAATATAACTGATTCACTTAATGTGTTTTATAATAATAAAAAAGCGAGTATTCGTTTTTACTATGATCAAACAGACTCTTTGAATACTCATTATGCAAATCAAGGGAAGCTGACAGTTTATCGTTGGCAAGCTGATTATCAAAAGTGGATAGCTCAAGCAAGCTTTGTCAATGTAAGTCAAGGGGTTGTCGAAGCAAATGTGGCACGAAAAGGTGTGTATGCACTTTTTAAGAACTTGGATGAAAAAAAGCCTATAATAGAGCTCAATATTGAGGGACAAGAATTTACCTATGGAGGATATATTTCAGGTAAAGGTATGCTGTCCTTTATGTTTACCGATGCAAATGGTATTGATTTATTTGATAACGGTATCACTATGCATATTAATGGGGAAGAAGTTGATAGTAAAGACTTTGCAATTTCAGCAATACCAGGTCATATTAATCATATACCTATGAAATATAAGCTTAATTTACCCAAAGGAGATTATACAATTTCTATCTCTTGTACTGATGTAAATGGGCTAAATGAGGTGAGCCAATTTACTTTTAAAGTAAATGATAGATTTGATTTGACACGTGTTGCAAACTATCCAAACCCTGTGCAATCGAAAACAATAGACCCTGTGAATATCAACCGAACACGATTTACTTATACTCTTACAGATGATGCTGATGATGTGAAAATAAAGATATACACAGTTAGCGGTAGATTGGTCAAGGTTTTTAAAGATTTGCCTGTTTCTGTAGGCTATCATGAATATCCACGTACTGTCTATGGTTGGGATTGCTCAGACGATAGGGGTCATCCTCTGGCAAATGGTGTATATTTTTATAAAGTTATTGCCAAAAAGGGTAATAAACAGATAGTTAAAAATGGCAAACTGGCAATTATTAGGTAGAAATAGGACGAGGTTTTTATGAAGAAATATATAGTTTTAATATTTGTAGTTTTGCTTGTGTGTCAGTTATTTGCTGGTAGATATGCAGGTGATTTTATGGTGATTGGCTCAGGTGTTAAAGCATTGAGTATGGGTGGTGCTTATACGGCTGTTGCAGATGAGGGCACAGCTATTTATTGGAATGCCTCTGGTATTGCTCAAATTCGAGATAATGAAGCTTTTGCTATGAGAGCTTTTTTGTATAATGGACTTGCAGCATATGATAATTTTTCATATGTGCATGCTCTTCCAAACGGTGTGACAATAGGAGCAAATTGGACAAGGTTGAGCATCGAGGATATACCCATTTATAGTGAAAAGCATTTGGTGGGCACTAATATCGATCAGCGATCAGCTTATGCAGAATTACAGCTGACAGCTATACCCGATGGTAAATTTAAAAGCACAGATGACTTGTATCAGTTTGCTTTTGCAAAACATATTCATCAGGATTTGGACTTAGGCTGGTTTTTGTTTGTTTTGCCTATTGATTACTATTTGGGCATTAATTTTAAATATATTAAAAGGCAAATGTTTGATTTTTCAGGAGATGGGACAGGTTTTGACGTAAGTTTTCTTTTTAAGACAGAACTTGGAACTCTTTTAGATCAGGATTGGATGGGCATTATCGCAACAGGTATCAATATGCAAGATATAGCAGGGACAAATATCACATGGGATACACAATCAAGACATCAAGATGAGATACTAATGAATACAAAATTTGGTATTGCATATACTCAACCACTAAAAAAATATGAATCTGATTTAACAGTCTCCTATGATAAAGACTTTGTATATGACAAGATAGATCACTTTGGTTTTGAATATGACTACAAAAAGAAGGTACAATTTAGAACTGGTTATTATGATGGTAATTTTTCTGCAGGCGTAGGTCTAACATTTAAGCGGTTTGACTTAGGCTATGCATTTGTAACAAATAATTTAGGTAATACAAATCGAGTGGGATTGGGCTTTAAATTATAGGAGTTTTGTATGAAGAAATATATTTTATTAATTGGTGTAATCTTGATAATTGTCCTTGCAGCATGTTCTGGCAAGGAAACTTTGGGAGTTGATACAACACCGCCGAGCAAACCTATACTGTACCCACATTTGGGGGACACAGGCGATGGTTGGGCTTATATTAATGAAGGTCAAACTGATAGTATCTATGTAACTGATTATAATAATGGTATCGATGCAGTTCCAACAGGTAATAAGATTAGGATACAATGGGAGCATATGCTTGATAAAGACTTGAAAATAATTAGGATCTTTAGGTTTGCCAGAGATAATCAAGTAACAAAGATAGATTCGATAGCACCGAATTATGAGGAATATGAAGATCAGTTGGTCAATGTTGGAGATTTGCCTGCTATAGAAACAGAGTGGAATTATTATATTCAAGCTGTTGACCTTGCAGGTAATTATTCTACTTCAGATACAGTGTCGTATCGCTTGATTGAAAAACCAGTATTGATAAGCCCAGTAGATGATGCTTTGTTGGCAAATTCTAATATTACCTTTAGATGGAATAAAGGTCGAGATGTTGAGAAATATAGATTGCTTGTTTTTGACGATATGCAAGCTTATTTGTGGCACAGTGACTTGGATATTTCATTAGAAGAGAATATCATTGAATTGGATTATAATTCATCGACAGCACTGCCCTCAGGCACCTATTATTGGCGTGTTGATGCCTTTAGAGATCGCATTGACGGGGGCGATTTATTTTTTAGTGGCTCAGAGTCATTAGAGAGGAAATTTGTAATTGAGTAAATTTAACTTGACTTTAATTGTGTTATATAAAAAATGCCATTATTACATTTAGGAGGATACGTGAGAAAATTAATTTTCACTTTACTTTTTGTGAGCTTTGTGTCTATGACTTTTGCTCAATCAGCAGATGGAGGAGGTCTATCTGGCTCATCTGCATATAGTTATTCAGGTACGATGAATGAGCAAGATCAGTTGAAGATTTTTGTGTATATATGGGGACAAGTGAGAAAGCCAGGCATGTATATTGTGCCAGACGACACAGATCTTTTGACAGTGCTATCATTAGCAGGCGGTCCAACAGAAAATGCAAAGCTTAAAACAATACGAATTGTAAGACAAGATATTACAAAAAACAAAGAAATAGTCTGGACAGATTTAAAGACATTTATTGAAGATGAAAATGAAAAAGTGGATATTCCAACATTGAAACCAGGAGATACTATTATCGTTTCTGGCACATCTTTCTATGCTTTTGCACGAGTAGCTGACTTTTTGTCTAAAGTTGCAATTACTTTAGGTGTTTATACGACAATTAAGAATCTAACAAAATAGTTGAGGGCTTATGGATAATAATTTAAGAGAACAAGATTATATGATGCGTGAAGAAGAAATATCCTTGATGGATTATGTAAGGATTATTTTTCAATATATTAGTTTGATAATAGGGATATTTGTATTTGTAGCAACAATCACAGTGATTTATACATTCACTGCACCAAAAATATATCAAGCAACTTCAAAGGTACTTTTGGAAGATAAAAGTGCACCAGGTATGGACTTTATGCTTTATACAACAGGTGGTGGTAGAACTTCGATTAATAATAATATAGAAATACTTAAAAGCAGACCTGTGGCAACATTGGGCTTTCAGTTGATGCAAAAATATCCAGATTATGATCTGTTTCCTATTATGAAAAAAGCAGAAGAATCTGATATTTATGATCCTGTGTCTTCTCTTGTGAAAAACTTGAAAGTGGAGTCAAAACGTGATACTGATATTTTGACACTATCATTTGAATCAACAAGCCCAGCAGAAGCAATGATTGTGGTCAACTCGATGGCAGAAGCATTGTTTCAACAAACAACACAAGTCGCACGTACCGAATATACCAATATTCGTGAGTTTTTAGAGTCTCAACTTGATGCGATTTCTCGCAGATTACAAAACTCAGAAGAAGAGTTAAGAAACTATAAGATTGAATCGGGAACCTTTTTGCTTTCTGAAGAAACAAGAAAGCTTATAGAAAAGTCTGCAGATGCTGGTGCAAGACTACAAGAGGCACAAGCACAACAAGAAATAGCTCAGAATAGTCGAGATTATCTGATTGAAGAGCTTTCCAAACAAGATACACTATTAGTTGACGTAAGCATGGCAATTTCAACTGCTTATATTGATAAACTTAGAGATGACTTGGTTAGAAATAAGACAAAGATAATGACTCTTATCAATAATAATGATTACCCAGAAGATCACCCAGAAATTGTGAAGCTTAATACAACATTGGAAAATGCTAAAAAAAGACTGAGCGATGAGCTCGAAAAGGCATTGAGCGTACGCTCTGGATCTTCGGATATTATGGGATATAGAAATACACTTACAACTAAAATAGCTCAAGCTGATATTGATCTAAATGTCGCAACAGCTACAGTAAATGGATATCAGGTTATCGTCGATGATTATAATAGAAAAATGAGCGTTTTGCCTGATACAGAGCTTGAACTTGCGAGACTGCAACGTAACTACCAGATTGATGAAAGAATACACTTACTTTTGACAGAGAAATATGAAGATGCTAAAGTTGCAGAACAAGCAAAAATGGGAAATATCAGAATTATCGATAGAGCAGTAATGCCAACAACCCCTATCAAACCAAATAAGAAAATGAACCTCTTGATAGGCTTTGTTTTGGGTATTGGTCTTGGTATAGGTGCTGCAATGGTGCTCAATTCAATGGATACAAAGATAAGAACACTCGACGACGTGGAAAGATTTGTGAAAGTACCTGTCTTTGGTACAATCCCCTATATGAGTACCTCAGATAATGAAGATGCTCAAGAGGTGAGTGAAAAATCGGGTGAAGAACTTGTTGTATTATCAGATGCACAAACTAAAGTATCTGTGAGATTAATCTCTCACTATGCACCCAAATCGCCTGTGGCAGAGGCTTATCGTACTTTGCGTACAAATGTGCTTGCTAAAAAAGTACAGGGACCTGTCTCAATAGTGATCACCAGTTCGGGTGCAAGTGAAGGTAAAACAACAACACTTGCCAACCTCGCGATAACTCTTGCTCAAATGAAATCAACTGTTTGCTTGGTGGATTTTGACTTGAGACGTCCAATGGTACATAATGTTTTTGAATTGGAAAGAAATAACGGCTCTTCTGATTTCTTGGGTGATGAGAGTGTCAATATTGATTCTATAATCAAACCATCAGGAATTGAAAACCTCAGCATTATCACATCAGGTGCTATTCCTCCGAATCCATCAGAGCTTATTGCGTCAGATCGGGCTGATTTAATGATCAAAAAGCTTAAAGAGAGATATGATTATGTGTTGTTTGACATGCCTCCAGTGATAGCTGTTACAGACTCAATGATTATGGCGAAGAAAGTTGATATGCTGATCTTGGTCATAAGAGTCAATTATACAGAAAAAGGCGTGGTGCAAAGAACCAAAACCATGCTTGAAAACATAAATATCACAATATCAGGTATTGTTGTCAACGGTATCGTGCACGAAAAGTATTATCGTGGATACAGTTATTACTATTATTACTACTATTATTACTATGGAGAGTCCACAAAGAAAAAGAAAAATGGAATATTCTCGAGATTCTTACGCAAAAGTTAATCTTTTTTTAGACGTTATTTCACGGCTTGCTAACGGTTATCATGAGATATTAACTGTATTTGCTGAGATAGAATTACACGATAAGTTAAAATTCTTTTTGACAAATAAGCAAGAAATAAAAATAATGTCTAATGTTGAGGATCTTAATAGTTCAAATAACTTAATATATAAGATTGCGATCTATTTACAGAACAGATTTGGTGTTAAAAAAGGTGTTATTGTTGAATTAGAAAAACATATACCTATTGCAGCAGGCTTGGGTGGCGGCAGCAGCAATGCAGCAGCTACAATTGTAGCATTATCCGAGCTTTGGCATATAAACCTTGAAGAAGAAACAATGCATGAAATCGCAGCAGAATTTGGCAGCGATATCAATTTCTTTCTTAAAGGTGGAACTGCATTAGGTAGAAATAGAGGAGAAATTCTTGAAGATTGTGCACAGATTTACTTAGATAATATTCTATTAGTAAACCCCAATGTGCAGATTTCAAGTAAAACAGCTTATCAAGCTGTAAGAATTAATGAACCAAACAATTCGTGGACGCAGTTGCTTGAAACAGGTGATCCACAATATTGTTTTAATAAACTTGAAGAGGGTCTAATCCCTCTATATCCTATTATCGATGAAATAAAGTATCAATTAGGGGCTCATGGGGCATTGAAAAGCATGCTCTCTGGCAGCGGTCCCACAGTGATAGGTTTTTTTGATAATACGGAATTATGTAAATACGCCCAAGCCTACTTTAAAGAAAAAGGGTATTGGAGCTATATAACCACAACTAGAAGGAGACAATAAGAATGAACATTACAGATGTTAAAGTATTTCCAAGAGACACAGAACAGTTAAAAGCTTTTGCTAATATCGTTATCGATGACGCTTTTATTATCAAAAACATCAAAGTCATTAATGGAAAAGAAGGTTTATTCGTTGCAATGCCAAGCCAGAAGAACAAACAAGGCGAATATAAAGATATCGCTCACCCTTTAAACACAGACACAAGAAAGCATATTGAACAATTGATTTTGGACAAGTACAACGAGGTTATCAACGAAGAAAATCAAGTTCAAGAGTAAGCTGAGTAAGAAATGTTTTCAAAATTAAAATTATTTACTGGGAATGCAAACCCAGAGCTGGCAAAGGAAGTGGCTTCCTTTGCTGGCGTTCCTTTGGGAGATGCAGAAGTATTTAAGTTTTCTAATGATGATACATTTGTCAAGATTAACGATAATGTGCGCGGTACAGATGCTTTCATCATTCAATCAACATGCAATCCTGTCAATGACAGTATGATGGAATTGTTGATTATGATTGATGCTCTAAAAAGAGCATCGGCTCAACGTATTAGCGTTGTCATACCTTACTATGGCTATGCAAGATCAGACAAAAAAGACCAGCCACGTGTGCCAATTACTGCAAAGTTAGTTGCAGACTTAATAACAGTAGCAGGTGCAGATAGAGTCATAACGGTTGACCTGCATGCAGACCAAATACAAGGTTTTTTTAATATCCCTGTTGACCACTTGTTCTCTATTCCAATATTTGTAAGATATATCAAATCAATGGGAATAGAAGAAGAACGCTTGGTCGTGGTATCACCAGATTCAGGAGGAGCCAACCGCGCCAGAGCTTTGGCAAAAAGGCTTAATTGCTCGCTCGCAATTGGTGATAAAAGAAGAACAGGAAATGACGACAACGCAGAGGTGTTGAATGTGATCGGTGATGTAAAAGGCAAAATTGCAATTCTATTTGATGATATAATCGATACAGGCGGTAGCATGATAAAGATTGCAAGCAAGCTTGAAGAATTAGGTGCAGAACGAATCTTTGCGGCATGTGTTCATGGTGTTTTATCAGGAAATGCAGCCGAAAGATTGGAGAATTCGCCTATAGAAAAACTATTCATCACGAATACTATTCCACTTACAACAAAAAACAGAAACTGTAAAAAAATTAATCAGCTATCGATTGCAGAATTATTAGCAACTGCAATCAAAAAGATTCACTTGGAAGAATCCATTAGTATTCTTTTTAGATGATCACAGCACGGAGGAAAAATGATACTTAACTTAGAAGTTGAAAAAAGAACGCTTGGAACAAAATCAGAGCTCAATCAGATGAGAAAAAATGGCTTAATCCCCGCTGTTGTTTATTCAGGCGGCACCGTGGGAAGCAATATAATTGTTCCTGCAATTGAATTTAACAGATTGTACCGCAAATCTTTCGGTGAAATTGCTATTTTCTTACTGAAAATAGACGGAGAAGAAGTTCGTACAATTATTAAAGAAAAACAAATTCACCCTGTTTCCAGAGATATTACTCATATTGACTTTCTCGAATTACATCCAGGTATAGAAATATCGATCGATGTTCCAATTAATTTTGTTGGTACACCAGAAGCTTTAAAAGAAGGCGCAATACTTGATGTATCAAGACGTAGCCTAAGTGCATCTTGCCTGCCAAGACACATACCCGAAGGTATTCAATTAGATATCTCAAACATGACAATAGGCGACACTATTTTTTGTAAAGACATTGAATTAGAAAATGTTACATTTACCGAACCAGAAGACTTAGCTATCGTTAGCTTAAGCTTGCCACGCGTCGGCGGAGCAGAAGAAGCTGATCAAGAAGATGTAGAAGACTTAGTTGAAGAACAAAGCGAAGAAGTAACTGAATAACAATTATGAAGTACATTATAGGTTTAGGCAATCCAGGATATAAATATGAGCATAATCGCCATAATATTGGCTTTTTGCTTATTGACTATATTGCAGAAAAATACCAATGTGATTTTTCTAAAGAAAAGAACTGTCATGTTGCAAAAATGAGGACCTTTACCTTAATCAAACCACAGACCTATATGAATAATAGCGGACTTGTGGTTAAAAACCTAACAAATATTCCCTTTACAGATTTTGTCATTATTGTGGACGATATCAACCTCCCTTTTGGCGATATTCGCATAAGAGAACAGGGAGGAGATGGCGGACATAATGGGCTAAAATCTATTATTGAAAATATTAACTCTGATAATTTTACAAGGATCCGTATTGGAGTTGGTAGCCCGGAAAACAAAGCTCTAAGTGACTATGTCTTAGATGATTTCACAGAGCTTGAGTTTTTACTACTTAAACATATTTTCGAATTTACGTACAATTTATTAAAGCAATATATACATCGCGATTATAAATGTATGCTAAACTATTATAGTAAAAATAAGAGATCCTATTCTGAATACATAACCGATATTCAGAGTCAAAGACCAAAGGAGGCAAATAAATGAAAGCAAAATACGAATCAATGTACATTGTTTCTCCTGTCTTGTCTGCAGATGAAGTTGATAAAGAACAGGAAAAAGTACTGAAGGTTATTGATGATTTTGAAGGCGAATTGATTAAGACTGATAATTGGGGTAAGAAAAACCTTGCTTATGAAATACAAAAGCACAAAGAAGGTTATTATCTCATTAATTACTTTAATATGGATACTCAGCAAATCAAAGAGCTCGAGAGACATTATCGTATAAACGAAAGTATTATTCGATATAATATTTTAAAACTTGAAGAACTTGAATAGGAGAGTAAAATGGCTAAAGTACTGAGATTTCCGAGGATTAATTCAATAACAATTAGCGCTCGTTTAACCCGAGATCCAGAAATACGCTATTCCAATAATAATATGATGATTGCCAAACTGGGATTAGCTTTTGACAGACTAAGAAAAGATGAATATGGTAATTATCAGGCAGTGGCAAACTTTTTTGATGCTACTGCATTTGGCAAACAAGCTGAGTTTTGCAACGATCAACTTCATAAGGGTAGCCCAGTAGTTATCGAAGGTGAGCTTAGTATAAATTCCTATACTGACCAATCAGGTGTTAATCGCCGTTTTACAGAAGTTTTAATAAATAGAATCCATCTTTTAGATCGAGAAGCTTCTCAGGGCGGCTATGGACAAGCTGATGACGCACCTGTTGATCAATACACACCAAAAGCAAATGACGAGCCAAGCTCGATCAGACAAGACAATGTATCTGAAGATGATGTGCCATTCTAAGATGATTAGTTTTCAATATAACTAATATCTTTATTTAATAGGCTAAAACAAGAAAGGAGAAAAAATGGCTTTCGATAGAAGAAGATCACGCTTCAAAAAAAGAGTATGCAGATTTTGTGGAAACAAAGAAATAAATGTTGATTATAAGAATATAGACTTATTGAGAAATTATGTCTCAGAAACAGGTAAAATTGAACCAAGAAGAGCAACTGGTACCTGTGCAAAACATCAACGTCTTGTATCCAATGAAATCAAAAAAGCTCGCCAAATGGCTTTGCTTGCATACGTTGTTGACTAAATAAACATGATTATCATCGCAGTTTTTAGCATTATACTAAGTGTAATATCTCCCGCATTAGGCTTAATTTTGATTATCCTATATGCAAACCAGATAAAGCTCTTGGACACTACAAAATATATAACTTTTTATTCTGTATGGGCTGCTTTGTGCACTATATTGTATTTAATAGAAGCAATTGATTTGCTTACTTTTTACAATATTGCTCTAAATGTTGGATTGCTATCGTTTATAGCAATTGAAATGCTCAAGCGTGAAAGATATCTTGAAAATATCATGCTTACAGCGTTTGGCTTTACAGGCATTGTTGCAGCTCTAAAGTACTATCTATTCAATGAAAAGGTAGTTACAGCTATAAATGATTCGACCAATTTATTAGCAAACTTATTGAATGAAAGATTTTCCAAAGGAACTGACGATTATCAAATGATAATAAATACTCTTAATGCTTCAAAAGACTTGTACATGAAACTTTATTACTCATTTGCTGTTTTTACCATGATTATTGCTTTGTGGATAGGCTTTATTTTTGTGAATAAAAAGCTATTCAGACCGTATTCCCATAGCAGATATAATAACAGCAATGTACTTATTGCAATAGTGATAATTGCTTTATTTTTGATTATAAATCCAGGTACAAAAGTTTTGGGTATTAATATATTAATCCCTTGCATAGCTCTATACTTTATTCAAGGTTTATCAGTGGTAGCCTTCTATTTTGGTAGAATAATAAAAGGGTCAAAGATGCTCTTATTCATAGGGATTTTATCACTAATATTCAACCCATATTTGATTGTATTTCTCGCATTTTTAGGCTTTGTTGACAATTGGGCTGATATAAGAAAACTAAACAAGACGGAGAAAACTAATGAAAATAATATTAATTGAAAATGTCGATAGAGTTGGCACTGCAGGCTCTATTATAAATGTCAAAGATGGTTATGCAAGAAACTATCTTATCCCCAAAAAACTCGCAATTTTAGCAACTGCAGGCAACATAAAAAGAATTGACTCTATTAGAGCGGCAGCAGACGAAAAGCACAATGCTCAAATTGCACAATATAAAGAAAGTGCTGCAAAAATAGCTACAATTACAGCATCTTTCAATAGAAAAGCTGATGAAAATGGTCGACTATTTGGTTCAGTATCTGAGAACGATTTAGCTCAATATTTGATTGAAAAGGGCGTAAAAGTTCACAGATCTAATATCATTATTGAAGAAACTCTCAAACAGCTTGGCGAGCATACTGTCAAAGTAAGCTTTGCACAAGATATTGATGTAGATTTAAAGGTTATTATTGAAAAAGAATAAGATACGGTCTTGTGCCGTATCTTCTTTCTTTAAATTCCCTTAAGATAAAAAAGGAGATTTTTATGAAAAAAGAACATTTGACATTGAAAAGCATACTGTATCTAATCGGTGGAATTATCGTGCTGTTTTTATCATTAATGGCACCAAGTTATTTGTTGGAAAAATTTAAACCCGAACTATTTGACGCACTTATCTCAGCAAATGCTTCAGCTACCTCTGTAGCATTGTTTTTTATCACTTTGGTTTTGGTGGTAATTACAGGGCTGTTAATATTATTTATCAATAAAAACCAAGAAAGATTCCCGCTAAAACTTGTCGGTATCATCGGAATAGTGATAGTCGCTGCTGTGCCTGCACTTGGTGTTATTACGGTTGATAGCTCTTTTGATACTATCGGCTTGCTGTATTTTATTGTTCTAATGGTGGCAGTGTCATTTTGGGCTGGATTTGCTCTGGTAAAAGGTTTTATCCACAAATTACAGCGTTCTAAATGAAAAATCTCTGTAGTGCAGCATACCAATTTGTTTATGAGATAGCAAGACGTAATAATCTCTATGAATTTGCTCATCTTACTCTGTCATGGAGCTCTATAGTTGGGACAATCATGGTTGAAAAATCTAAGCTCATAAAGTTTGAACACTCAGTCTTGTTTGTCAAAGTCGCAAATCATACATGGCTACAGGAGTTTGTGATTAGTAAACAACATATCTTGGACTTGTTGCACCAAAATGACATAAATTATGTAAAGGATATAATCTTTTTTATATGAACAGACAAATTAAAATAGCCCCATCTCTCTTGTCATGCGACTTTGGTCGAATAAGAGAGGAAATACAAAAAATAGAAGCAAGTGATGCTTCATTATTGCATTTAGATGTAATGGATGGACACTTTGTACCAAATCTTACTTTTGGACCACCAATCATAAAGTATATCAAAAAGTATGCAAAACTGCCATTAGATGTGCATTTGATGGTAACTAATCCTGGAGATTATATCGAGCCACTTGCTGATATCGGTGTTGATTACTTATCTTTCCATACAGAAACTGTGTATCATGCTAATCGGCTTGTCAATCATATAAAAGAGCGTGGGATGAAAGCTGGCGTAGTTTTAAATCCATCTACTCATCCAATGAATATTGAGTATCTTTCTGACATAATAGACTTTGTGCTGGTAATGAGTGTCAATCCAGGCTTTGGCGGGCAAAGCTTTATACCAAGTTCTTTGACCAAAATCAAAGAAATTGCTTTGTTTAGAAAGACCAATAAGCTTAGTTTTGAGATTGAAGTTGACGGTGGTGTTAATGATCAAAATTCTCCTATCTTGATCGAGGCAGGGTCTGATATATTGGTAGCAGGCTCTTACATTTTTAATAGCGATAATTATGCAGAAAAGGTCAGGAGTTTAATTAATGTTTAATGATTTATCAGAAAGACTAAATGGCATTTTTAGAAATCTCAAAGGCAAAGGAAAGCTTTCTGAGTCAAATATAAAAGATTCTTTAAAAGAAATCAGAATGGCTTTGCTCGAAGCTGATGTGAACTTTAGAATAGTCAAAAACTTTATCAAAGAAATTCAAGAAAGAGCTCTTGGTCAAGAGGTTATGAAAAGCCTCGAACCAGGACAGCAGGTAGTCAAAATTGTTCATGAACAGCTCATTGCTTTGATGGACAATAGCGATTTTAAACTTGATTTTCATAATAATAAATTAACAAAAATCATGCTTGTTGGCTTGCAAGGCTCTGGAAAAACCACTGCCTGTGCAAAGCTTGCAAACTATTTTAGAAAAAAGAAAAATGCAATACCTTCACTTGTCGCTTGTGACGTGTATCGCCCAGCTGCTATTCACCAACTCGAGGTTTTAGGTAAACAGCTGAATGTACCCGTTATTTCAGATACAAACACAAAAGATGTGAAGAAAATTGCAAAACAAGCAATGGATTGGACTCAAAAGAATAATAGCAGCTTGATGATTTTTGATACAGCAGGTCGCTTGCATATCGATCAAGATATGATGAAGGAAATAAAAGACTTGAAAGACTATGTCAAACCAGACTATATTTTCTTTGTTGCAGATGCAATGACAGGTCAAGACGCGGTCAATGTTGCAAAAGAGTTTAACGATCTTTTGGCATTTGATGCAGTTATTTTGACCAAGCTCGATGGTGATGCCAGAGGTGGTGCAGCACTTTCTATCAAAGCTGTAACTGACAAGCCTGTCGCCTTTGTGGGTATGGGCGAAAAGATATCAGATCTTGAAGAGTTTTTCCCCGATCGTATGGCTTCCAGAATATTGGGCATGGGTGATGTGCTTAGTCTGATTGAAAAAGCACAAGACGCTTTTGACGAAGAACAAGCTGAAAAGCTTGCCAAAAAGATGAAAAAGAATCAATTCACTTTGTCTGATTTTCTTGAACAATTACAAAGTATGAAGAAAATGGGTCCCTTAGATCAAATTATGAAGATGATTCCAGGGGTTAATGCAAAAATGATGGAGCAGGTTAATTTTGATGGTAAACAACTTGCTCATATTGAGGCAATTATCTATTCGATGACTATCAAAGAACGCGAAAATCCAAAGATTATCAATGGTAGTAGAAGAATAAGAATTGCAAAAGGTAGCGGCACTTCTGTGCAAGCTGTAAATAGGCTTTTAAAGCAATTTGAACAAATGAAATCAATGATGAAAAACATGAATTCGTCTAAGTTTATGAAAAACTTTAAGATGCCATTCTAAAATTTTACTTGACGAAATATGTGCTTCTAAAAAACATAGATTTCTAACTATATACTGTGTACTATAAATAAGGAGTAGAAATGGTAAAGATTCGTCTTACAAGAATGGGTTCAATCAACAAACCATTCTACCGCATTGTTGCGGTTGATTCTCGTAATAAAAGAGATGGAAAATATATTGAAAATATTGGGTATTATGACCCAAAGCATAATCCTGCAATTGTAAAAATTGAAGAAGATTTGGCACTTAAATGGCTCAAAGTTGGCGCTCAACCTTCACAAACTGTAAGATCTCTTTTCAAGAATGCAGGTATTTTGCAAAAAATGCATGAATTCAAGTATGTGAAAAAAGAAACAGCTACAGAATAATTGGCTGAGGTTTTACATGAAAGATTTATTAGAGTTTGTCGTAAAAGGGCTTGTGGATGACCCTGCTGAAGTTACTATTGAAGAGAATATCAAGGATGACTTGACTGTCTATGAACTGAAAGTCTCCAAATCGGATATTGGCAAAGTTATCGGCAAAAAAGGACGTACTGCAGGTGCTATACGCACTATTTTAAAAGCTGTTTCCACAAAACAAGGTAAAAAAGTTGAGCTTGAAATCATTGAATAATGGAAATAAATGACTTAACAATCATTGGAAAGTTAGGATTTGGTGCTACTATAAAAGGGTGGATACCTATTAGGCTAAATCCTGACTTTATTGACGCATTTGACAAGCTAAAAAACTTGTTTGTTATCTTTACAGACCATAGAGTGAGATTCGTAACGGTAAAAGCCACAAAGCTTATTAGAGAAAAGCATTATCTCAAGTTTGAAGAGCCAGAAATTATCTTAGAAATTGCAGATCAAAATAACCTGCAAATCGCTATTGATGACCAGATGATAGCTGAATTGACAAATGAAGAGTATTATGACCCTCTAAATATGCAGGTTTTTACTAATGATGCCTATCTGGGACTTGTGATCGATTGGTTTAATAACAACGCACACGATGTCTTTGTCGTTAAAAATGAAGAAGAGCAAGAATTGTTAATACCAGACGTAGAATTCTATATTGAAAACATAGATTTGGATAAAAATAGAATTGATGTTAAAAATATAAAACTATTACAAAACATATGATAATTAATGTATTATCTCTATTCCCTGATAGCTTTGCATCGTTTCTATCCGAAAGTATACCAAAGATAGCGATTGAAAAAGATAAAATAAAGATTAATCTTATTGATATTAGAGACTTTTCAAATAATAGACAAAGACAAGTTGACGACTATCCCTACGGTGGTGGATCTGGTATGGTGATTAAGCCCGAGCCCTTAATTGAGGCGATTGAGTATGTTCAAAACGGCAAAAAGCTTCCAGTTATATATTTCACACCACAAGGACGTTTGCTGAATCAACAAATTGTAAGAGAATATCTAATACAACCTGAATTAATCTTATTATGCGGACATTACAAAGAGATAGACCAACGTGTTCGTGACTATTTTGTTACTGATGAAATATCTATCGGAGACTTTGTACTCTCTGGCGGAGAGCTGCCCGCAATGATTTTGATCGATGCTTTAGCACGCCTGCAAAAAGGAGTTCTCAGCGATATAGATTCAGCTATGTCTGATTCACATGAAAATGGCTTGCTCGGACAACCATACTACACAAGACCAGCCGATTTTAGAGGTATGAAAGTACCTGATGTTTTGCTCTCGGGCAATCATAAAAATATCGAGCTGTGGAGACAAAAAAAATCTTTAGAGCTTACACAGCAAAGAAGATCGGACTTAATAAAGAAATGACAAATATATACTTAGGACTTGTACATTATCCTGTTACTAATAAAGAAGGGCAGACAGTCTTGACGTCAATCACAAATCTTGACATTCATGATATAGCCCGCTCTTGCAATACGTTTGGGGTAAAAAACTATTTTGTGATTCAGCCAAACCAAAGACAAAAAGAAATATTTGATAGACTTATTAATTTTTGGAAAACTGATATTGCAAAATTCTACAATAAAGATAGAGTAGAAGCTCTATCGCTTATTCAATTTGAAAAAACAATAGATGATGCTATAAAAAAGATAAAATACCAGGATGGAAGCGATCCACTAATTGTTACGACTACAGCAGCTTTTTTAGATAAGCAAGTCTCATTTAATAAGTTAAATGAAATTATGAAGACTAAAAAGCATCCTCTGCTATTACTATTTGGCACGGGAAATGGCTTATCTCCAGAATTACACCAGCAAGCTGATTATGTGCTTGAGCCAATAAAAGGCTTTAATAATTATAATCACTTGTCTGTTAGAAGTGCTGCTGCTATCGTCTTGGATCGACTTACATCTGAAAAATATAAGGAGGAATAAATGGATATCATTCAAATGATAACTAAGGATCAATTGCGCACTGATCTTCCTGAATACGGTGTCGGAGACACTGTTAAAGTACACTATAAAATTAAAGAGGGTAACAAAGAACGTATCCAGATTTTTCAAGGGATAGTTATCCAAAAACGTGGAGCAGGTATCTCAAAAACTTTCACAGTAAGAAAAATATCCGACGGTATAGCTGTTGAAAGAGTTTTCCCACAACATACTCCACTCATTGATAAACTTGAGATTATTCGATTTGGACAAGTAAGACGTGCAAAACTCTTCTATCTCAGAACTGCAAAAGGTAAAGCTGCTCGTATCAAAGAAAGAAGAAGAGCCCAATAACTCAATTCGCAGAACACTCTGCAAAACAATATTAATTAAAAAGCCACTTGTTAATTCAGGTGGCTTTTTTTATACACATTTCTTTCTGGTTAATATTTACTCTAATCTCGATGAAAGTGGTTTTAACAGGCAGAAACCTAAACCCGTATGTACAAGTTTCCGACTTGTACACCAAAAACGCAAACTTCACCGACCACCTAAAAAAACACAAGTTTCCGACTTGTACAAAGACCAGGTATCATACCACGACGATTAATACTGCATCGTTCTGCGTTTTTGCATGCTTATTTCCTCGCAAGCGATAGCTGTTGGTGTACAAGTCGGAAACTTGTACATACGAGAGTACAAGTCGGAAACTTGTACATACGAGATTATATCCTCCCATGCGATAGCTGTTGGTGTACAAGTCGGAAACTTGTACATACGAGAGTACAAGTCGGA
>JAJBBH010000091.1 GCA_020532185.1 Candidatus Cloacimonadota bacterium
AGAAGAGATACCAAAAGAATGTGTTGATTTTCTGGGCAATAATAACAGTCAAATCATCGACACATTAGTTAAAAGCATAATCATCAATAGCTTTGAAAAACCCTATATTCGATTTGATACAGATACATCAGAGCACTTAAAAAAACTAAAAGATTTCAATTATCAAAGAATATATCTAAACGACGAAATAAAAAAAGCAAATAGAGTTATCAAAAAAAGCATGGAATTGTTATTTGAGAAGTATTTGGAAGATATCAAAAGCCAAGATGATAATTCGAAAATATTTAAACACTTTCTGGCTAACAAAAACCAAAAATACTTAGATACCTATTCAGATGCCGAAAAAGTACGTGATTTTATTGCTACAATGACAGATAGATACTTTAATGAAGAAGTTAAAGATTACCTTTTACCCTGGAAATTATAATATAAAGGAGAATTAATGGACTTACAAGAATTTTCAAAATCTAAAGAAGATATATTAATTAAAATTAATGACTTACGGAGCTTTCTTTGACAAAAATAAGATTGATACCGAACTAAAAGAATTGGAAACCCAAATGCAAGATGCTAACTTTTGGAATGACCAAAACAATGCCAAAAGAATTACACAACAAGTATCTTTTTTAAAAGATGAATTAGATAATTATCATAATCTAAATACTATTATAGATGAGCTCGACACTTTTGAACAAATCTTGCAAGAAGAATGGAGTGAAGAGCTATTTGCAGAAGCTTTAAAATTCTTAAAAGAATCACAATCGTATGTTGATAAAAATGAAATAAAACTCTTACTTAATGGGAAATATGATCGTTATAATGCAATATTGACAATACACCCTGGTGCAGGAGGCACTGAGTCTCAAGACTGGGCAGAAATGCTTTTGCGCATGTTTAAACGATGGGCTGAACGTTCGAAATTTGGATTCAATATTGTAGATTTGCTGTCTGGAGACGAAGCAGGTATTAAAAGTGCAACAATCGAAATCACAGGAGAATTTGCTTATGGATACCTTAGAGGTGAAGCAGGTGTGCACCGCTTAGTTAGAATCTCACCGTTTAATGCTCAGGGTAAAAGACAAACATCATTTACCTCTATTTACGTATATCCTATGATTGACGATGAAATTGAAGTTGAAATCAACCCTTCTGATTTGAAAATTGACACTTATAGAGCCAGCGGTGCAGGAGGACAACACGTCAACACAACTGATTCGGCTGTCAGAATAACTCACTTACCAACAAACACAATTGTTCAATGCCAAAATGAACGATCTCAGATACAAAATAGAGAAAAAGCTATGCAAATGCTTAAGTCAAGGCTTTACCAATTATTCGAACAAGAAAGAGAAAAAGAAAGACAAAAAGCAGAGTCCGCAAAAACAGATATAGGCTGGGGTAATCAAATACGCTCTTATGTATTTGCACCTTATCAAATGATCAAAGATCATAGAACAAATTTTGAAACAGGTAATATAAACCCAGTTATGGATGGAGACCTTGATGACTTCATGTATGCTTATCTAAAATGGAATGCAGAAAATTAGTATTGTGAGTTAAGTTTATGAACTATAAGGAAATAATTAAAAAACTCGATATTAATAAGTTACCAAAACATATAGGTGTAATTATGGACGGTAACGGACGATGGGCAAACAAACAAGGTGCTATTAGGCTTTGGGGGCATAAACATGGCGTAGAGTCAGTGCGAGCAATTGTGGAGGCATCCGTTGAAGTTGGTATAAAATACCTTACTATTTACGCTTTTTCAACAGAAAACTGGACAAGACCAGAAGATGAGGTTAAGGGCTTACTCAAGCTTATTTTAGATAGCTTAATCAAAGAAGTTGATGCATTAAATAAACAAAATATTATAGTTCGTTTTTTAGGTACTGATCTGGGGCTCTCTGATGAATACAAACAAAAGATTGAAAAAGAGTGCGAGAAAACATATACTAATAACGGTTTAAATTTCAATATTGCCTTCAATTATGGTGGACGTTTGGAATTATTAGAAGGTATTAAGACTATTGCGAAACAGATACAAGAAAATAAAATATCTTTATCTGATATAGACGAATCTATTGTGTCTTCTGTGCTTTATACTTCTGGTATGCCAGATCCTGATCTAATAATTAGAACAAGTGGAGAGCAAAGACTGTCCAATTTTTTGATTTGGCAATCTGCATATGCAGAGTTTTATTTCACTGATGTACTGTGGCCAGACTTTCGAAAAAAGGATTTTGTTAAGGCAATATTAGAGTACCAAAATAGACAAAGACGCTATGGGGGATCAAAATGAACGAATTGGTTAAAAGAATAATAGTAGCTGTTATTGCAATACCTGCCTTGTTATTTATTTATTATTATGGTGATATATTTTTGTTGACATTCTTACTTGTTTTAAGTTTGGCATGTGCACTTGAATTAACTAAAATGCTCAAAAACAAGTCAATAAACATTATGATATCAGTTGTACCTTTGACAGCTTTTTTAACATTTTTGACAGCAAGCTATAATACTAAATATTCTATCTATCTGTTGTTTATATCATTACTAATTTTTAGTGCTGAGGATATATTTAAAAACAGAATTGAGGGATCGATTAAAAGAATAAGCTCTTCTTTGATGATTATGATTTATTGCGGTATAAGTTTGGGACTCGTTTACCAAGTGCATAGTTTGCCAAATGGACGCTTTCTATTGCCAATTTTATCTATTCTTATCTGGCTGACAGATACGGCAGCATACTTTGTTGGTATGAGCTTAGGTAAGCATCGTGGCATCTTTAAAGTAAGCCCAAAGAAGTCAGTTGAAGGCTTTATTGGGGGTTTTGTGAGTGCTATGCTTTTTGCCCTTTTAGCACACTTTTTAAAACCAGAAATATTCCATCTATCAACAAGTTTATTGATGGGATTAACGATCGGAACTGTAGGGCAGTTTGGAGACTTATTTGAGTCTCTTTTAAAACGCGATTGTAATATTAAAGATAGTTCAAACTTCATACCTGGCCATGGAGGCATCTTAGATAGGTTTGACAGCTTTATCATAGCTATTCCCGTTTTTTATATTATTTATTCTATCGGAGTTATATCTTTATGAGCAAAAACAAGTTAATTATTTTTATTGTTTTGTTATCATTTTTTGTAATAAATGCATGTAGTTTAAATCTTCTCTCAAAAATGAATAACGAAGAAATCGAACAACCAATTGAAAGCTTTTTAAATGTTGATTCTCTGTATAATGTGATTGAAAGCCAGACATTGACTATCTTTGAATTACAAACAACGCTTGATAGCATTCTCTCAGCAGTGGATTCACTAAAACAAAATGAATTAGAAATTGAAAACTATCATATAATAAACAAGGAATTTAACTTTCCAGATGTATATGAATTTGCTGGTGTGAGCTTTGACTTAAAGAATGAAAGAATTAGGAATAAACTCGAGATTATCTACAACTATGAGGTAAAAAAAGCTTCTGTTTTTATTCCAAGAAGTGCATGCTATTTCCCATTATTTGAAACATATTTTGAGCAATATGATATACCTGACGATGTTAAATACTTAGCAGTTGCTGAAAGTAATTTAAGCTATATGGCATATTCATCTGTCGGTGCAGCTGGATTATGGCAGTTTATGCCAGGTACAGCAAAAATGTATCAACTCAAAATAGATAATTATTCAGATGAAAGACGTAATGTTTTTAAGTCTACTGAAGCAGCATGTAAATACTTGAGAGACAACTATAAAACATTGCAAAATCGTGGTATCGACGACTGGTTATTAGCTATGGCTGGTTATAATGCAGGTATTGGAAATATTTTGAAAACCATGAATGAACAAGGTGCACAAGACTTTTTTTCATTGATAATGAGACATGATGAAACCAATAATTATATCTGGCGAGCGATTGCAATAAAAATGATCTTTGAATATGAAGAACAAATATTCGGAAAAAGATTTGATAGAGAAGAATATCTGCTTGCTAAAGCAAAGTTAGTAGATATTGAACTGAATGGTTATCACAATATAAATAATTGGGCAATAGCACAAGGAACGAACCTGTCCACAATTTGGGAGCTAAACCCATGGATAAAAATTAATAAGAGAAATCAAGGAAAATATTCAAAAATCAATCAAATACTTTTGCCGCCTGGAAAATACCAGATACTGCTACCTCATGATGCTCAAGCAGATAGTGTGGCTCTGGTAAACGTAGAAAAAACCCTCTTGAGCAAAACATCTACTGCTTATTCAGTAGATGGAGTTAACCACAAAATACAAAAAGGAGAAACTTTAAGTGGCATTGCAAAGAAATATGGTGTAACTGTATCTCAATTAAAGCAATGGAACAACTTATCATCAAATACTATAATAACAGGAAGAAACTTAATTATCAGTAATCAATCTAACAATAGAAAATATATTGTCAAAGATGGTGATAATTTATACAATATTTCGAAAAAATTAGGAATAAGTGTCCAACACTTAATGACAAAAAACAACTTGAAAAACACTACAGTAAATGGTAAGCAAATAATACTACTAAAAAAAGGTCAAACATTGGTTTACTAAATGAATTGCACAATAAGAAAAATGACAGAGGAAGATATACCTGACTCATTAGCTATTGAGTTAGACCTCGAGCAAGATACATGGGGAGTTGATGGGTTTAAGATATCTTTCATCCACGATGAGTCTTATGTTTTGATTGATAATAAAAACAATCAAATAATCGGATTTTTATTTGGTTATGAATCTTGTGATGAATTTAATATTTCTAATATTGCAATAAAAAATGAATATAGAAATAAAGGTTATGGTACGTATTTGTTAAAACAAATTATCCAAAAGAAAGAGCATATAAATAGCTTTTTCCTTGAGGTTCGCACAACAAATATACCAGCACTAAAACTTTATGAAAAAATTGGCTTTTTACCCATGTATGTCAGAAAAGGTTACTATAATAACCCAGCGGGAGATGCCTTAGTTATGGGGTTGATTTGTGATAGTTGATCTACTGTATGAAAAATTTCAAACGCTTGAAAGTTGTACTCAAATAACTTTAAAGCTTACAATAATGAAAGTGAGCAAAGAATTATGTATCAATATGATTTTTTGGTGATTGGCTCTGGTGTTGCAGGGCTTGTATACGCTTTGGAAGTATCCCGATTAGGTAAAGTTGCTGTAATAACAAAAAAACTACTTAACGATAGTAATTCTGACTATGCACAAGGAGGTATAGCAGCTGTTCTTGACCATCATGACACCTTTAGTGCACATGTACAAGATACATTTCATGCAGGGGCAGAACTTGGTAAGAAAAAAATCATCGAAACTATTGTAAAGGAAGGTCCTGAAGCAATAGAATATTTGATTAAAAAAGGAACATTGTTTACTGTAAAAAACCCTCATTTAGATCGTTCAATCGAAAACTTATCTTTAACAAAAGAAGGTGGTCACTCAAAGCAACGCGTGGCTTATGCTGCAGATTCTACAGGGCATGAAATTATGGAAGCCCTTATACAAAGCTGTATGAAAAACCCGCAAATAGATATATATGAAAACCACATAGCAGTTGATCTAATAACTCAGCATCATATACCCCAAACTGACGGCTTTATCCCTCGTATTACGTGCTGGGGAGCATATGTTTTAGATATAATAAGCGGTAAAATCAAAACCTTTGTTAGCAAAAAAACAATGCTTGCCACTGGTGGTGCCGCACAGGTGTATTTGCAAAACACAAACCCTGATGTAGCAACTGGTGATGGTATTGCAATGGCAAGATTAGCTGGAGCTCGTATAGCAAACATGGAGTTTATTCAATTTCATCCAACAGCCTTTTACTCTCCAGATGGTCATACATTTTTAATAACAGAAGCTTTAAGAGGGGAAGGTGCCGTTTTACGATTACAAGATGGTAATACTTTTATGGAAAAGTATCACGAAATGGGTTCATTAGCACCTCGTGATATTGTATCGCGTGCAATAGATTTTGAATTAAAAAAGCGTGATGAAAGATTCGTTTATTTGGATACAAGCCCAGTAGAGAAAAACAAATTACAAACACATTTCCCATATATAGATAAAAAGTGTAAAAGACGGGGTATTGATTTTACAAAAGACTTTATTCCTGTTGCTCCTGCAGCACACTATTTTTGTGGAGGTGTTTTAGCGACTATAAATGGGGAAACTGATATAGCAAACTTGTTTGCCGCTGGAGAAGTTGCCTGCACAGGCCTTCATGGAGCTAACAGGCTTGCTTCAAACTCACTTTTGGAAGCTTTAGTTGTTGCTAAAAGAGCAGGAAATCACCCATCCAATGATGAGCATGTTGACTTTCCACAAATCCCTGAGTGGCGTGATATTGGCTACTTTAATGAAAACGATTGGGTGGTTATCTCTCATAATAGAGAAGTTGTAAAGCATACAATGCAAAATTATGTAGGAATAACACGCAGCAGAAGATTGCTCAAATATGCACAAACAAGATTAAACTCAATATATCAAGAAATTGATAACTTTTATCATCACAACAATATCAGAAAAGAAGTGATAGAAACCAGAAATTTAGCGATCATTGCTAACCTGATTATAAAATCTGCTCTACAAAGAAAAGAAAGTCGTGGCTTGCATTTTGTTACAGATTTTGCAGACAGAAACGACGAACTTTTTCTTAAAGATACAATTATTTAGGATATATTAAGGTATTACGGAATTGTTTTTGCTTTTAGTTTATAAAATGTTATTATGTTATTATTAGGAGAGGTTTGATGAATTCATTATTTATTACTTTTGAAGGAATAGAAGGCTGTGGTAAATCCACACAAGCGAAGCATTTATATGATTTTTTGGTCAATCAAGGTTATGAAGTTGTACAAACAAGAGAGCCTGGTGGAACTGAAATAAGTGAAAAAATAAGAGATTTGATATTAGATTGTGAAAACTCGAAAATGAATAAAGAGACAGAAACATTATTATATATGGCTTCAAGAGCACAGCATACCGAAAAACATATTATACCTGCGTTAAAATCTGGTAAAATAGTCATATGTGATCGCTATTTTGATTCCACTTTAGCCTATCAAGGATATGCACGAGGTATTAATATACAAACTATAAAAATGATTAACACCTTTGCAAGCTATGGCTTAAACCCAGACCTAACTTTTTATTTAGATATACCAGTTGAAGAGAGCATGAAACGTATAAAAGATAAAAAACAAGATAGACTGGAAAAAGAGTCTGAAGAATTTCATCAAAAGGTAAAAGATGGGTTTGAACGAATCATGTTAGATAATCCACAAAGATTTATCTGTATCAATGGTCTATTAAGTATTTCCGATATTAGAAAAGAAATAGAGAATACAATTATTTGGAAGCTGAAAGAAGGGCAAAAATGAACATTTTAAGAAAAAACAAAATTATCTTCTACTCAATTTTAGTAATTTGGGTATTTTCAGGAACTTTAATATTTAATTACTCCATTGGCAATGCACAAAACCAAATGGATTCACAAGAGTTTTATAAGTACCTAAGGATTTTCAGAGATACAATAACCCTTATAAAGCAGAATTATATAGAAGATATTGATTTTAAAGACCTGTTTGAATACGCTATCGAAGGTATGTTAAATGACGTTGATCCTCATACCAACTTTATGAGACCAGAGGACTTTAAAGACTTTCAAACAAGTACTATGGGAGAGTTTGGAGGCTTAGGAATAACTATAGAAAAACAGGGAGAATATATAACGGTTGTCTCACCGATTGAAGGTACACCCGCATACAAAATGGGGATTCTTGCTGGTGATAAAATAGTAAAAGTTGATGGCGATAATGTTGTAGGAATTTCAACCGAAGACGTCATCAAAAAGATGCGTGGAGAAAAGGGATCTAAAGTATTGATAACAATCTCAAGACCTGGTATTAAAAACACATTAGATTTCGAAATTATTAGAGATATAATAAAAATCAAAAGTATTCCTTATGCATTCAAGCTTGATAACGGTGTCGGTTATATTAGAATTAGGCAATTTAATGCAAATACATCGCAAGAATTAAAAGAACAATTAAACAAGCTGGAAAACTTGGGAATTAGAGGACTCTTGATTGATTTACGCTTTAATCCTGGTGGACTTCTCAACGAAGCCATAGATACTGTAAATGAATTTATTGGCGGAAACAAGTTAGTAGTATTTACAAAAGGAAGAATTCCAAGATACAATCAAGAATACTACACACGATACAATCGTATACGAACAGGATATCCCGTTGTAGTTCTGGTTAACGAGGCAAGTGCAAGTGCATCAGAAATATTTGCAGGCTCACTACAAGATTGGGACAAAGGCTTAGTTGTTGGTAAAACAACATTTGGCAAAGGCTCAGTGCAGCAACTATTCCCATTAATAGATGACTATGGGATTAAAATAACAATCTCCAAATACTATATAAAGTCTGGACGCTGCATCCATAAAGATATTAATGATAAGATTTTAAGAGGTAAAGAAGTTACTGATGATGAAAAAGTAAAGATTGAAAAAGATATACACGATCATATTTATAAAACAGAAAATGGCAGAACTGTATATGGAGGTGGAGGTGTTACCCCTGATATAGAGATAGAGCAAGATAAGCTAAACGACTTAGAAATGGAAATAAGAAGATTAAACTTATTCTTTAGTTACTCTGTTGAATATACTACCACGCACGATATTGATGAAAATTTTATAGCAGATGACTCAGTCATTCAGGACTTTATGGAGTTTAGTAAAAACAAAGGGCTGAAGTATGAACAAAGTGCGGCAGATAGCTCTTATTCATACATAAAAAACTCTCTTACAAGTAGTATCATTGACAAAAAGTTCGGTGAAGTTGCTGGTTATAAAGCTGGTCTTTTGATTGATAAGCAGTTAATGGAAGCAATTTCTCTCTTTGATAAACATGAGACATTAGATGATATGTTTGAATATGCTAAAAGCATTGCTAAAGATAATTAATAAGTATAAATCGAGAATAAACAAAAAACCGCTCATTTGAGCGGTTTTTTAATTATCAATTTATTATTATCTCAAGATTTTCTCAATCTTTGATGCCCTCAATCTTGCAGGTTGTTTGAACCCTGAACCAATTAATGGGCGACAATAAGAAAGAAATTGTTCTGTTACATAGTTACCATCTGAGTTAATATACTTATCAGGCATAAGCCTTGTCTTTGCTGCTATTTCAATAAGTGGCACAGGCTTATACTCAACAGCATAATCTCCAACACGTTGTATAGTAATAGAGCAGTCAATGTTATGCCAAATAGCAAAATGTGCAGCCTTCTCCCCTACCTCTCTTGCTTCGATCTGATCGATATCAGATACACATGGCATGAATGAGCGCTGCAAATAGCCAAATGTATCAGCCCTTACACGACCAATTTTCAGATTCTTTTTGATATACTCTGACAATAAATCACCTAAAGCACCAGTACCAGAAAGCTGGACATTTCCATGAGCATCTCTTTCGACAGTATCTGTAAGTGTACTAATTATTGGGATTCCCTTTCTGTCTGTAATACCCTCAGAAACGGCGATTACACAACGTCCATATTTATCGTATGTAGTCTTAACGTCATTTAAGAACTTTTCTTTGTCAAAAGCCCTTTCTGGCAAGTATATTAAGTGCGGTCCATCATCTGGAAATTTCTTTGCCATTGCAGCAGCTGCAGTTAAAAAGCCTGCATGTCTTCCCATGACTACACCAATATAAACGCCTGGTAAAGATCTGTTATCTAAATTTGCACCCACAAATGATTCAGCTACAAACCTTGCAGCAGAGCCATAGCCAGGTGTATGATCATTCAAAACTAAGTCATTGTCTATAGTTTTTGGGATATGTATTGCTCTAAAATCATAGTTTTCTGCTTTTGCTTTTTCATTAATAATTCGCACTGTATCGGACGAATCATTACCACCGATATAAAAGAAATATCTTACATCGTGTGCTTTTAGCACTTGAAAAGCTTGTGCACAATATGCTTCATCTGGTTTATCTCTTGTAGAAAGCAATGCAGATGATGCACTATTTGCCACCTGTTCTAAGTTATGATTTGTTTCTTGTGTTAAATCGAGAAAATCTTCATTTAATATGCCTCTTATACCATTTACAGCACCATATATTTTTGTAACTTGAGGAAACTTTCTGGATTCAAGAATTGCACCAACTAAAGATTGATTGATTACAGCTGTGGGACCTCCCCCTTGAGCTATGACAACTTTTCCTTGTAACTTCATCTAAAACCTCCATTATAGTTATTATTTATTTAATATATATTTTCTCACTATTTTGTCAATAAATAAAAATGCCCTTCTTTAAACAAGAAGGGCAAACTAATATTTGTTTGATTTATTTCATCAAAATGGCTCTTTTTACTTCTAAATTATTCTCTGTTTGCAATTTATAGTAATAAATGCCAGAGGGCATATTGGTTCCATTAACATCTTTACCATTCCAGTTCACTGTATGATTACCAGCGTTTTTAATATCATTTACTAAAGTTACAACTTTTTGCCCTTTACAATTATAAATAGATATATTTACCATTTCACTTTTATCTATTTGGTAGGCTATAGTTGTATTTGGGTTAAATGGATTAGGATAATTACCTTGCAATTGCTTTGTTTTGGCGATAGCATTATTGTCTGTTGCTACCCAAGCAAAGTCAGAAAGCATTCTGCTTGCTACAAATCTTCCATCTACTCTTTCGTGAGGGATACATGCCATTGTTATTGTTCCACTTGGTACGGGTGTTTCTATATAATCTTCATCATAAAAAGATGTGCGGAAATTAGCATTACCTGTACCGTCTGTAATAGGATAAACACTTCCTACTTCAAAATCTCCAGATGCATTAACAAAAGTAAGACCACTAATTGCAACAAGCCTGGATTCATACATATCAAAGTTTGAGTTAAGTTGTTGAATTGTTATTGAAATAGCGGTAACAGGGTTGTTTGAAGAGCTTGGTGCTGTTATATTTACTGTTGGAATAAACTGCAACATTCCATTAAATGTTTCAATTTTTCCTGACAATCCAGTTATTCCATCGCCTATATTGAAATTAGTACTAATAACGTTTGAATAGTCATCAATAAGAATTCCTGCATTTGCGTCTTGTACAAAGATTTGATTTCTAAAGCTTTGTGTAAACGACACTATCACTTCACCTGTTACTGTATATATTGTCACGCCATCGTCGTTTTGTTGCCTTAATTCACTTAAATTAGCCACAGCTACAGCAAATGAGTAGGTTGCAGAAGTTGTATTACTTGGTGTAAAATTATCTTTATAGGCTTTTGCTTTCAGAATAGTTGTTTCAGAAATAGTTATTGGATTTGAATATAAAGTTGACGACTCTGTTGGTTCATCACCATTAATTGTGTAATAGATTTGT
Organism: Candidatus Cloacimonadota bacterium; assembly: GCA_020532185.1. GTDB lineage: Bacteria > Cloacimonadota > Cloacimonadia > Cloacimonadales > WRIO01 > JAGOCT01. The sequence continues at coordinate 11,445 of JAJBBH010000091.1, forward strand.
GCACCTGCTGTTGGACAAGTAATAGAGACGGAAATAGGCTCACTATAAACACCGCCTGCGGGGTCAAAGCTTGGTGCTAAAACAATATCACCAGCTGTGCTGCTAAATGTTATGTTATCATATCTGTAAGTACCACCAGTACCATAACTACCTGTTGGGTTTGCAGGTCCATAAGCGTTTGTACCTGAAACAAAGGCTGATACAATTCTTATTCCAAAATTTGCGTTGTTATTAACTTCTTGAATTGAAGCAAAACTTGCAGAGCGGTAAAACCAAGTACCCCCAGCGTCAACAATATATAAGCCATTATCATAAGCAGATTCATTGTTTGTAACTGTATTTGTATTGCTTGCATTTGCAGCATTTGCATCAAAATCTATCCAATTTACGCCATCAATTGTGTACTGAAGACACATGCGACTTGAGCCTGTATTGCTATTCCTTTGGTGCCAGCTAATTTCGACATTTTCTTTACCAACTGTTGATACCATTGCTTGAATGCCGGCAGTCTTGTTGCCTGTTCCTTGAGCAGGATATCCAGTAGATTGAAGAGCTAAGCCGCCAGAGCCTGAACCTGTAAAGCCTGTGAGAAATTCGTAACTTATATCTCCAATTGTGGTCAATACACCGTCTCCTTCAGCTGGAATAAAGTTACTATTTTCAAAATCCCAGTAAGTAAAAGATGTTTGGGCATAAAGCATGCCAAAAGAGAAAAGAACAAGCAATATGAGCATTGTGTTTTTAATTGTTAAACTTTTAACCTTCATATTATCCTCCATTCAATATTTAAACCAGATTATAAAACATGGAAAATATGGCAAGAATTTTTATTAAAAAAGTTTAAGAAAGAATCCATTGTATATAATAATCATATAAATAGATTTTTTTTACTCAACAAAAGTAGTCAATCAATGAAAATATTTCAATCATTATCCAATCTTTTTATCAACTAAAATTCTTACCCCAATATATTTTGACACCTTGATGCTTTATAAATATAATGTATCTGTGTTGGCAGAAAAGGAACAGCAAAAATCATAGATGTATAACATAAAAAATGCTTTTGGGGATGCAAATTATCATATTGTCGTAAAGTATTACAATCCCGTTAGATTCCCCTTTGATTCCCCCTGCTATCTTTGAGAATGAATGGATATATAGTAGACATATAAGAGGCATATAAGAGGTTTTAAATGGGTATTATAATAATATTATGGGTAGCAAGCTTATTAAAAATAAGTACAAGGTTTATATGATTTTCATTGTTTTGATAGAAATAAAAGATATACCTCAAGCTAAAATAGTCATTTTTGGCAGCAATTTTTTGGCATAAGTTTTGTTTTTTTGTATACCAAAAACTGCAAACTCAATTTTATTTAAAGAAAATCATAATTTTTATTGACAAGAATAATTTTTTTTTATATATAGTCTGATCAAGGAGTTTATGATGAAAAAACTATTTTTATTTATTCAACTACTAATACTCGCAACGTTGGCATATGCTCAATCATTACCTATCAGAAACTATTCAACAGACGATGGGTTGGTACAAAGTCAGGTATCACAAATTTCCCAAGATAATAACGGTTATATATGGTTTTTAACTCTTGGTGGTGCTTCAAAATTCGATGGATACACTTTTTTAAATTACAATTTAGCGACAGGATTAGCAACAAATACAATGAGCCAATTTGATGTTAATGACGACATTATCTATTTTATTGGTAATAACACAATTAGTATTGTTGAAGGAAAGAATATTATTAAATATGATCAGAATTACTTTTTGGATGAGCTTCATGAAAAAGTTTTAAATATCGCATTAACTGGCGATTCTACAAAAACTTTCATCAACGTTGCAACAGAGTCAAAAATTTATAGATACAGCAATGATGAAAAAGTTTTCAAAGAGTATTACGATTTACGACAATTACCTGAACCAATTAACACAGATGCCCTCACAGTTCGATACCCAGATAATGACCACATAATGGTGCTATTTGACAAAAGTTGTTATTTAGTACATCTTCATGATAATAGCATTACAAACCTATTAGAAGAGCTTGATATTTCATTAGAAAACGGCGGCTCAATTGGTTATTATGGAATCAATAATGATAAGGGAGAATACACATTATTTTATACGAATGAATCTTCAACAGAATCAAAAATCATTCAATATAATGTTTTGACAAAAGAAAAAGATTTGGTCTTGACAAGCAAAAACATTACTGAAATTGCGTATAACAGTGAATCAGGCTCTTCTCTCTATTATAAAAAAGACGACTACTATCAATTTGTAACAGCAGAAGGTAAAATATTTAACTATAATCCATTAACTAAAGATAGATTTTTTAGCGATGACTTAATTCAGCCCAAAAAAATAAATATGTCTAATGTCGTCAATGTATACTATCTTAATGATCATCTTTGGATAGGTACAAATGAGGGGCTTATTGACTACAATATTCAAACGAAGAAAACAAAAACTTATACAACCGATGATGGCTTGTCAAGCAACAATATTCAATGTATTTATGTCGATCGTGAAGACAATATTTGGTTAGGCATGAATGGCACAGGAGTTGATGTTGTTGTTCAAGGTAATATCAGTAATTATGATGCAAAAAATGGTTTATCTCATTCTGGTACAACTAACTGTACTGAAGGTGATGATGGCAGCCTATGGATCAGTTGCGATAATGGCTTATCACGATTATTGCCTGATGGGACCATAAAAAATTATAATTCAAATGATGGCTTACCTCATAATGACACATGGGCACTTTCTAAAGATACAAATGGACAGATTTGGGTAGGTACCTATAATACAGGGCTCGTTTCATTTGATGGAAAGAAATTTATTAACAGAAGACCAAAAGAACTTGAACCTTATAGTGGCTACTTAACTGGTATATTTTCCGATTCAGAAGGTAATATTTGGGTGTTTATCAGGTATTATATCATAAAATACGACAAGGATTATAACTATACTATTTACAAACAGCCAGAGTCACAATCTGTCTATGAGGTCGTAGAAGATAGTGATGGGCTTTTGTGGGGTGCTTTAGGGAATAAAGGTATAGCTGTTATGAATAAAAATGCAGAAATATTAGCTAACTACCCAATTGATACGCGAGTTTTCAATTCAATTATTGTAGGATTAGAGATTGTTGACAAAAACACTATTTTATGCTTTACATACGGTGAGGGAATTATTGAATTTGATAGAAACACAAAGCAATATAATAGAATCTTCAAATCCAAATTACAGGACTATGGAATCACCAAAGCTCATGTAAGAGATGACGATGGTAATTTGTGGGTTGGGACTATAAAAGGCATAGTGAAAATTACTAAAGACAATATTATAAAAGAATTTAAGAAAGAAGATGGTTTGATTGGAGAAGATGTCAGAACAACAGGAGCATTTAAAGACAGTAAGGGTGTTCTTTGGTTCTGCACATCAGCAGGACTTGTAAGAATAATCGCAGAAGAACAAAATATTGATTCTACTCCACCCAAAATGATTATTACCGATTTCAAATCAAAACAAACTCATAATATCATTAATAATCAAAAAATCACGCTTGCCCCCAATGATAGAACAATCTCAATAAGCTTTACAGGTATTGATTTAAGAAACCCAAATCGAGTACAATACTCATATATTTTAGAGGATTTTGATCAAGATTGGTCACCGCTTTCCTTAGATAGATCGATCAGATATACAAACCTAAACAATGGGAAATACACATTCAAAGTATACTCGATTGATCATGCAGGCAATAAAAGTGAGATAAAAGAGATTGATATTGTTATTTTAACTCCATTTTGGAAGACATGGTGGTTCATTAGTTTGGAAGTTTTAATCCTGATACTTATTGTTATCGGTATTATTAACTGGCGATTAAGATTACTAAAAAGAAAGAATGAACAACTTGAATTCTTAGTTGCACTAAGAACCAAACAGCTTAAAGAAAAGAACGATCAATTGTTGAGTAGTATTAGATACGCTGAAAGAATACAAAAAGCTTTATTAGTTGATAAAAGCGATCTAAAGAAAGTATTTAAAGACCTATTTATATTGTTTTTACCTAAAGATATTATATCTGGTGACTTCTATTGGTATTATAAGAATGAAAATTATTATTACTTAGCTGTTGTTGACTGTACTGGGCATGGTGTTCCAGGTGCACTATTATCAATTGTTGGCAATATGCTTTTAAATGAAGCTGTTAATGGTATTCAGAATGCAAAGCCTGGAGAGCTACTAACAAGCTTACACGAAAATGTGAGACTTGTCCTTTCTCAAACTAATGAAAGAGGCGGTTCAAGAGACGGCATGGAGGTTGCACTTTGCCGTATAAATAAAGATCTAACTGAGTTAGTATTTGCTGGTGCCAATCGTCCACTTTACTATTTTGAAAAATCAAACTTAAAGCAACTCAAAGAAGTGTCGGGAACTCGTAAAGGAATTGGAGGTTTGCAACGCGAAGAATTTAGAGTTTTTGATGACACAACTATATCATTAGAGAATGTACATTCATTATATATGTATAGTGACGGGCTGGTAGATCAAAATAATGCTGCTAATAAAAAGTTCTCATCAAGATATTTAAAATCTATTCTTAAAGATATAGTAAATAAAGATATGGAAGAACAGGAAAAAATAATCATTGACGAATTAACCAAACATAAAGAAAATGAACCACAAAGAGACGATATAACAATGATTGGTCTTGTTGTTCACAATAAAGTATAAATGATAATAAAAATTAATCAAGGAGTTTTGATGGTAAACAATCATAAAGAACACGATTTTTACATGTCTGATTCTGATCTGTTTTCCCTATATTCGAGTGGGGGGCTTGAAAAGACAATTTTAATGTTCAAAGGACTTTTAACACAAGATATCTTGGTTGTTTTGGCTGAAATGTTAGCAAATAATTTATCTAATGATCCAAGACAAAAAACAACCAAGAAAATGTTTTCAATCTTCGTAGAACTTGCACAGAATATACATCGTTATTCAGAAGAAAGATTCATATCTGAAGGAAAAGAAATTGGTGCAGGAATTGTATTAGTTAATGAATTTAAAGACTATTACACTCTTATTTCGGGCAACATCGTTCAAAATAATGTTTATCTATCCCTCAAAGAGAAAGTAGACACCTTAAACAAAATGGATGACACAGAATTAAAATCATATCGAAAAGAAAAACTTAAACAAAAAAGAAAAGAAGGCGATAAAGGAGCAGGTGTAGGATTAATTGATATTGCAAGAAAAGCTTCTAAGCCGATAGGACTCAAAGAAAAAAGACTTGAGAATGATCTTTCGTTTATTAGCTTCTATATTTTACTTGAAAAGGAGTTTTAATGGAGAACTTATATATTGAGGGAAGTAAATTTACAATGGAAGTCAACTATAATGCCGAAACAAACTTATGCATTATGAAAGGGAATTCTTACCCAGAGGATGCAATCAACTTTTTTGAGCCCTTAAATGAATGGTTAGAACAATATATAGAGGAAATTAACAAACCATTAACAATGGAAATTCAACTATACTACTTGAATTCAAGCTCTTCTAAATGTTTTATGGATATTTTTGATATTCTTGATGAATACCAAGAAGATGGAGGCAGCGTATTAGTAAAATGGTTCTACGAGAGAAATGATGATGAAATACGAGAAGCAGGAGAAGAACTACTTGAAGATATGAGCTTTAAGTTTGAGTATATTGAGATTCCAGAGTCATCATTATATGAGGCATAATGAATAGTAAAAAAACAGAAAACCAAGTAGATAAATCTGACAGAGATACTCAGTTAAAAAAGTTTTATCGAAGTGAGTTTGAGCTATATGAAGAGTGCATGGATATTGCTCAAGAAAAAGATGCACAAGAAAAGGTTTTTAAAGCTTATGAAAGATTATTAAAAGCATATTATAAGAACCTGAGAATGAGTTTGAAGATTACAAATATTGGTGATTCAACACAAAACAAACTTTTAAAAACACAAGAAGCTCTAAGAAATCAAGAAGAAAAATTAAGAGCAATATTTGACAATGCAATTTCAAGCATCATTACGATTGATCTTCAGGCAAAGTTTTTGTCATACAATAATAATTGGTTACAAATGATAAATCAAGAAGATGTGCCTATGGAAGAAAAATACTTTCATGAATTTCTGCATAATGAAGATAAAGAGAAATTCATTGTTGAATTTGACTCTCTAATTAAAAAAGAAAATAACTATTTCAGATTGCTCCTTAGGCTATTTGATCAAGAAAAATATTTTTGGTCTGACTGTTCTGCTTCGATTATTCATAACAAAGAAAATAACCCAGAATCAATAATTATCATTATTAATAATATTGATGAACAAATCAAAACACAAGAAAAGCTTGCTGAATCTTATTTGCAACTTAAAAATGCACAAGATGAAATCTTAAAATTAGAAAGAGAAACAACAGCACTGGCAATGGCAGTCACAGCAAATCACGAAATAAACCAACCTTTAATGGTAATTAAAGCCAATCTTGATATGTTAAAACTTAAAATTGACCCCAATAATGTTGATACATATATAGATAAATATATGCAAAGAATTGATGAGTCTGTAGATAGGATAAGCTCGATATTAGATAAGTTCAAGAAAACACAAGAGGTTGAATTTAACGATTATGGTGGAAATACTACTATGGTAAGTTTTAATTACGATTCAGAATTTGATGATGGGCTTGATGACCCGTTTGACGATTTGTAATAGCTATATATGAGATAAGATATGTTTATTTATAATTTATTTTTGAGAATTGCGTATATAGTTTTCTTTCCTATTCTATACTTTTTATTTAGAAACAATAATTTTAAACAAAGATTTAGAATAAAAGAACTAAGCTTGACCGACACAATTTGGATACATGCATCATCTATTGGCGAAGTTAATGCAGTCAAACCTCTTCTTTTAAAACTGATTAGATTATACCCAAGACGCTCTTTTGTAATGACATGCATGACAAAAACTGGCTTGGAGAATGCAAAAAAAATAAACAATAAGCTTACTGTTTTGCCATTCCCTTTTGATATGCCGCATATAATAAAAAGATTTGTACGTGTAATAGATCCTTCTCTTATTATACTTGTTGAAACAGAGATTTGGCCCAATTTAATAAATATTGCTTATAAGAATAAAATACCTGTCGCTATTGTAAATGGAAGAATATCAGATAAATCTTACCCACGATACCACTATACACGTTTCTTTTGGAAAAACATCTTTAAAAAAATTATGATTGTAAATGCACAGTCCGAGAAAGATTCTCAAAGATTTAAGAGTCTTGGAAGTAAAAATGTATTAAACTCGAATAACCTTAAATTCTCATGTGATTTTCCAGAATATGATAAAAGTGAATTAAGGAAAGCATGGGGCTTTTCATTCAATGACATTATAATATCCTTTGGAAGCACCAGGCCTGGCGAAGAAAAAATAATTATTGATTTAGCAAGACAATTAAAACATGAAATACCTCGTTTAAAGATTATAGTAGTGCCACGACACCTCCATAGGATAAATGAGGTTAAAAAGCTGTTAAAAAGACATGAATACAGCTTATTTTCTGAGAATATTCACGATAGACTCATTACAATTGTTGATGAGATGGGTATTTTAACACAAGTATATGCCTTATCAGATATAGCGATTATAGGCGGTAGCTTTTCAAATTTTGGGGGTCATAATCCTCTTGAAGCTGCAGCATATAAAAATGCTCTGATTATCGGACAATACCATCAATCCTGCCGCGATATTGTTGAAAAACTACATGAAAGCAACGGTATCATTATTGCAGATGAAAATAGCCTACACCAAGAAATAACAAGACTTATGAGTAATATTGAAATAAGAAAAATGATTGGTAATAATGCATTTAACGTTATTGAAGCTAACAAAAATAGTATTGACCTACACATAAATAATTTGCAAGAAGTAATTAGTATGAAAGAAATAGTATGATAAAAAAAACTAAAGCATCTTATTGGCATAAGCTTGAAAATCTAAATATCCAGTGCCAATTATGTCCAAATTTGTGTGTTATTGATAATAATCATAGAGGCATTTGCCGAACAAGAATAAATGAAAATGGTGTTTTGTATACTGAAACATACGGTAATATCTGCTCAACAAACATTGATCCTATTGAAAAAAAACCTCTTTTTCATTTTTATCCAAATACAAAAATCTATTCAATCGGATGCAACTCATGCAACCTTAGCTGTCAATTCTGTCAAAACTATGAAATTAGTCAATACGAAGTTCCTATCTTATATATAGCACCTGACAAATTACTTGATATGGTGTTGAAAAGTCAAGCAAAATCAATTGCATTTACTTACTCAGAACCGCTAATGATGACAGAATATTTACTTGATTGTCTTCCTTTATTTAAACAATATCAAATAAAAACAGTTTTGGTTTCAAATAGCTTTATTAATGAAAAACCGCTCTTGGATATAATACCCTATGTGGATGCATGGAATGTCGATTTTAAGAGTATTTCAAATGATTTTTATCATAATATTTGCTCAGCTGATTTAGATATTGTAAAAAGAAACATAAAAATTATTGCAAATAATGCACATTTAGAAATCAGCTTTTTACTCATACCTACTTTAAACGATAGCGATGAGGAAGTATTGGAAATTGCGTCATTTATTAAATCTATAAATCCAAATATCCCTTTACATATCAATAGATATCACCCTGCTTATAAAATGCAAATACCTGCAACACCCATAAAAACATTAGTTAATGCTTATGATATTGCAAAAACACAATTAAAATATGTGTATATTGGTAATATTGGTAAATCTGATTATAATCAAACTTATTGCCCAAATTGTAATACCCTACTTATTGATAGAAACAATTCCGTTGATTATTCAAAAAGTATATCAAACAATATATGTAGCAATTGCAACCATCCGATCTATGGACACTTTTGTAAGTTTTAAGAGAATTACATGAACTATAGCATTATAAAAGACATTAAGAATACTTTATCAAAAGCAGATATAGCGTTAATTATTGTTGTCATTTTAATTTCAACAACTTCTTTATTTTGTCTTGGCTTATCTAAAAAGCCAAACACAATTATTGTGCATCTGGATAATAAAGACTTTAATGAATATGATCTCAATAAAGATCAAATTATCGTAATAAATAATCATAACACAGTTGAAATTCGCGATAAGAAAGTTAGAATGTTATATTCTGATTGCAAAAACCAACAATGTGTAAAACAAGGTTGGTCAGAAAAAGTGCCAATTATTTGTGTACCAAACAAACTAAGTATTAAGTTTTCGACCAAAGAATCAACCATTAATCAAGAAATGCTAATAACGTACTAACATGAAAAGAATTTTACTGTTAATATTTGTTTTTTTACTCTTGGTAAGCACATTTTTTTTCATAAGTAGCAAGTTCACCGATAGCGTTACAATAAAGCAAATTAAAGTTATCTCAGTATCAGCTATGAAATGGGTCTTTCTTCTAATGATCATATCTATTATACTGTTAGTTATAAAAGAAAACTCCAACCCTGTAAAAACATTAGCATGGGTGCAAGTCTTAATATTTCTGCCAGTGATTGGATTTATCCTTTATATTGTATTTGGTATCAATTACAGAAAGAAAAAACTATATAAGAAGAAGTCAAAAAAAGACTTTGCAACTATTGACTCGATTATTTTTAATAAAAACTTACAAACTAATGACTATTACAATGTTCTAAAAAGTAAAAGTAAAAATGCACACAAACTGATCAATTTACTTTATAATAACAGCAAGGCTGTTCTTTGTTTATATAACAATATTAGTGTTTTTTATTCTGGAAAAGAGAAAATTGATTCCCTTTTTAAAGATATAGTTGATGCACAATCATCAATTCATTTAGAATATTTTACAATAATGGACGATAAGACAGGTTATAGATTACAGGAATTATTATTGCAAAAACTGTCTGAAGGAGTGCAAGTACGCATCATATATGATTCTGTGGGTTGTTGGCGTACTAAAAGAAAATATTGGAATAAAATTAGAGATGCAGGAGGAGAATGCTACCCATTCTCAGCAACTTTTCTTCCTTTCCTCTCAAGTAAACTAAACTATAGAGATCATCGAAAGATTGCTATTATTGATGGTAAATACGCTTATATTGGTGGCGTAAATATCGGAGATCAATATATGGGTTTGTCTAAACATTTTGACTATTGGAGAGACACTCATTATAGGGTAACAGGTCAAGCATGTGCTATTATTCAACAAATGTTTTTACTGGATTGGCTGTTTGTGTCGAAACAAGATGAATTTAAAGCTCAGTTTTTTCCCAAACACAATGTAACTCATTTATGCCCTTTGCAAGTGATTAGCTCTGGTCCTGATTCTGATTGGCAAAATATTCATCAAGCGTATTTTGAGATGATTTGCAGTGCACGCCAAAAGTTGTATATCCAAACTCCTTATATGTTTTTGGATGAAAGTATATTAATGGCATTAAAAATTGCTGGCTTATCAGGAGTTGATGTAAGAATTATTCTTCCTCACAAGTCTGACCATACATTCGTACACTTTGGAACAAAATCTTATTATTATGAGCTTTTGGAAGCTAATGTTAAGCTATATGAATACACAAAAGGATTTATGCATGCTAAAGTAATTATTGTTGATAATGAGCTTTGCTCGGTAGGCTCTGCTAATCTCGATATTAGAAGCTTTAGTCAAAATTTCGAAATGAATGCACTTGTTTATGAAGAAAATGAAGTTCAAAGACTTTTGGAAAGCTTTTCCATCGATTTAGAAAATAGCATACAAATAAAAATTGAAAACATAAAAAAGAAAAAAGTGTTTCATAGATTTATTGAATCATTTGCAAGGTTATTTTCACCAATATTTTAATGTTATTTTTTATATAAGATCTGTGTTGCATAATCATGATTAAAGGGGGGTTCCAATGAAAAGAGTTTTGATTATTTTTATACTTGTGCTTATGTTATCAAGCCTAAATGCAAGAACCATAAAAGTTGGTATATACGAAAATAAACCATTGGTTTATATTGACAGCAAAAAGCAGCCCGTTGGATTGTTTATTGATGTTTTGGAGTATGTTGCAAAAGAAGAAGATTGGACAATTGACTATGTTTATAGCTCTTGGTATGACTCTTTGGATTTATTAGAAAAAGGCTTAATTGATTTGTTGGTTGATATTGCATATACTCCCAGCAGAGCTAAACTATATGAATTCAATGATGAGAATGTTTTTTTAAATTGGGGTGTTGTATATGTAAATAATCATGACATTAAAAGTATCTTAGACCTAAACAGAATGAATATTGCAGGTGTAAAGGGTGATTTATACTACGAAGAATTTGTTAAATTGCTGACTATGTTTGATATTAACTGCAATTTCATACCTGTCAGTGAATACTCTGAATCATTAAAACTTGTAGAAGAAAACTTAGCAGATGCAGGTATAGTAAATCGTCTTTTTGGCTCCCAAAATCAAAAATATTATAATATTATCAAATCAGATATAATATTTGAATCTTCAGAATTGCGTTATGCAGCTCCAAAGAATAAAAATAAAGATATATTACATATTATTGACTCATATCTAATAAAGATGAAGAATGATAGTAATTCTTTATATTATAAAAGCCTTGAAAATCATATCTCTGGGACAAAACAGGCCAACTCTTTTTCGAACCATTCATTAGAACTCGATATATCATTTCTAATTATTCTGACAATTAGTTTATGTGCTATTATTATTCTATTGATTTTACTTTATAGATCAAAAAAACTGCATAAATTATTCCAAACATTGCCACTTGCTTTAAAAAAACAATACCCATATACATACATTCAGTATGATAAAAATTTTAAAATTATAAAATCAAACTCAACTACTGAGCTTAACTCTTTTACAACAAGTAATAAGGAACCTCAGAATATCAAAGACTTTCTTGAAACAGATAATAGTTTAATTAATTTTGATCACGTAATATATAAGAACATAAAATTTAAAAACAAAAGCTTAATAGATAATCATTTTGCTATTATATTTAGAGATATGAAAAATAAAGCCTATTATGACATGTTTATTTTAGAAAACCTTTCAAGTGCAAAATTACTTAAAACATATCAACAAGAAAATCAGTATCTTGTTGATATATTGCAAAATCTACCAAACCCATATTTAATTTATAATGAAAAAGGTGAGATCGTTAAAGCTAATAAAGCTTTACTGGATTTCAACAAAATATATGAAAACCATTCAACACTAAAAAACCTTTATGAGCTGTTCAATCATGATATTATAAAAGAAATTAATGAACATTTCACAATGACTAATAACAGATTTACCAAGCAGACTGAATTAAATCTTACCAATACACAAAATGCTCTTGTGAATATTGAAGTAATAAAACTTGAACATACTAATAACGCATTTTTTATAATGTCAATATCAAAAGAAATACAAGCTGAATATGAGGTTACAAAGATAATAAGCATTATTGATAAGCTACCATATCCCGCATTTATTACAGACGACATGAATATGGTAATAGCTATAAACACAGCTCTATGCCACACTTTTAAAATTCAGTCAACCGAAGTTTTAAAAAAGGATACAAAAAGCTTTTTTGACAAAAGTTTTTCAGGTGCTTTTCAATACGAAGACTTTTTATGGGCAAACACAAATGTTTCATTCTCTGATAATATGCCACAACAAGTAAATATTATGAAAATAAATATTACTATTCAACAACAAAAAAGCGTCAATCTTTTCTTTTTAAATAAGACAGACCAGATTTGTAACGATGTTTCTGACGGTAATTTATACAGTAATAAGCAAAATCTGGAGTTTATACTTAATCATATTGAAGATATGATAGTCTATGTCAATCAGTATGGAGAAATTAAGTATTATAATAATAGTTTCTATGAAAAAAGTATGTCAAAAGAAAAGAGCTTAACTGGCTTGAAGATCTTTGACATTCTTTATATTAGAAAAAAGAACGAAGAACTAAAAAACTTAATGACAGATAATAGTTTTGACAAAACGGTTGCAATTCATGATTGTGGCATCGAGTTTTTAATTGGTGATGAAATCAAATTGGAACACATGTCTGTATACTTTAATAAATATATTGATGAATCAAATAAAACAATAGTAATAATTGTAATAAAGGATCATTCCAAAATAATTAAGATGCACAAAGAGTTACTTAAACTCAAAAACCTCGATGTACTACAAAAATCAAGCTTAAAAATTGCTAACGATTTTAATAATATACTTACAGCAATAATGGGACATATTTCATTGCTTAAGCTTAGTCATGGAGTGCCTCAATATATGCTCGATAGGATTAATAAAGCTGAAGAAGCTTCTGTTAAAGCAAAAGAACTGGCATATAAATTGTTCCCGCTGGATCTGCAAATGAATGAACAAGCTCAATACTATAAAGTTGAGGAACTGCTCGAAACAATTTCTATTGAAGGTTCAAACAATATCTCATTAAATATTCATATTGCAAAGGACATGCCCAAAGTATATATATGCAAAAATAATACAATTAGTGCTATAGGCAAGATAATTCAAAACTCAATAGATAGTATGCCTGATGGCGGTGAAATAAATATTACTGCATATAAAACAAAAATTGAGAAGGATAACTTTTACAACTTAGCTGTTGGAGATTATATAGTCATAAAAATATGCGATACTGGAAAAGGCATTGAAAAAGAATACTTAGAAATTGTTTTTGAACCATATTTTTCATTAAATAATAAAAATGGGCTGGGACTGACCCAGGCTTTCCATAAACTTGTTAGACAAAATGCTTACCTTAGCCTTAACTCTGAATTAAAAAAAGGAACATGTGCTGAAATAATCCTACCTTGCAGCACGTCTAAATCAAAAGCAACTGATTATGAGCTTGAGCTAAATAAAGATATTAAAGTATTGATCATGGATGATGAACAGCTTGTTTTAGACGTAGCAAAAGAGTATCTCAATCGACTTGGGTTTCAAACTACAACCACCGAAAACGGCGAAGGTGTAATGCAAATTTTAAAAGAAGACAGTAGTTTCGATGTTGTTATTCTTGACTTAGTTGTTTCAAACGGTATGGGAGCAAAAGAAACAATAAAACTTTTAAGGAAACAATACCCTGATCTTGTTGTATTCTTATCTACTGGGCTAAAGACAGAATTGACTCTTCTTAACTTTAAAAAACATGGTTATAATGACGTAATAGAAAAGCCAATTGACTTTAACATATTAAAAGAGAAAATATATAGATCTTTAAGAAAATAGAGTTATTGTGCCAGAATACAAGGTTAAAAGCTTATTGTTCTCAATAAGTAAGCCTCCATCGCTATTTATACCTCGACATTTACCCATGTATTTATTATTGTTATTTATAACCTCGACATATTTGTTATCAAGGATATGATTAGCGTTAAATTCATTTAAAAAAGGCTCTAAATTATCTTTTTGATACATATCTATATTGCCAAAAAATCGCTCTAAAAACTGCTCTAAAATGAGCTGACTAGAGACAGTCATACCAATCATTTCAGACAATGAAATTGCTTTGTAATTATTGTTGATCTCAGAAATCTTATTATTCGTATTTAACCCAATGCCTATTGAGTGATATTTTAATAAAGCATTGTAGTTTGCGATAATCCCGCAGCATTTGCTTGTCCCAATTAATATATCATTTGGCCATTTTATAGATAAATCATCTAATAAAAACAAGGATTTTAAAGTACGCAACATCATTAAACCTGTATAAAGCATAAGGCTCGGAGCTAATGAATAATTATATAATGCGAGTGTAAACCATAAACCTCCATAGTTAGAAGTCCACACGTTACCTTTTCTTCCTCTCCCTTTCGTTTGTGTCTCTGCCACAACAAGGAAGTTATTTTTTAAATCTTTTTCTTTTATTATTTCTTCAGCCATATCCATAGTTGAACCAACTTCTGAGTATGAATAGATAGAATGAACAAACGGAATATTCTTTATTAGTAGATTAGACATGCATCACCATAGCTAAAAAATCGATATTTATTATCAACAGCTTCTTTGTAAGCCTGCATGATTAAATCATAGCCAGCGAAAGCCGATACAAGCATCATTAGGGTTGATTCTGGCATATGAAAATTTGTAATAAGAGCATCTGCTATTTGTATTTCTTTGCCAGGATAAATAAATATATCTGTCCATTTTGAACCATAGCTTACTCTTTTATTTTCAGCAAAGCTTTCAAGTGTCCTGACGGTAGTTGTCCCAACTGCAATTACTCGCCTTTGCTCATCCTTTGCATGGTTTATTATATCAGCTACATCATTACTAATTGTTGCAAATTCACTATGCATCTTGTGCAATAAAATATTGTCCTCATGCACTGGTCTAAAAGTTCCTAAACCCACATGCAATAATAATTTTACAATAATTACTCCCTTGTCTTTTAATCTCTCTAACATATCCAATGTAAAATGCAACCCTGCTGTGGGGGCAGCTACAGAACCATCTACATTGGCATAAACAGTTTGATATGTTTCAGAGTCTGTTTCAGATGCATTTCGATTTATATATGGAGGCAAAGGTATCTTCCCTATCTTTTTGAATTCGTCCATTAAAACTCTTTGGTTAACTTCATTATTCTCAAATCCATTTAAAGAAAATCTGATCACGCGTGCACCTTCTTCCGCATAACGAACTACTTTGGCGGATAATTCTTCTGAAAACTTTATTATAGTATCAAGTTTAACTTTTCTACCAGGTTTAACCAGACAAGTCCACTCATTTGAATTGATTGGATTTAGTAAAAATACCTCTATCATAGCACCTGATAGTTTGTAACCAAATAACCTTGCGGGTATTACTCTACTCGAATTCAAAACCAACACATCACCTTTTTTAAAAAAATCAACTATATCAGAAAAAACTAAATGCTCGATAGAATTTGAGTTTTTATTTATTTTTAACAACCTGGAACACGAACGATTAGCTGTTGGATATTGAGCAATCAATTCTTGTGGTAAATTGTAAAAATAGCTTTTTTTGTATAATAAATCTATCATTTTGTTTGTAATTTTACGTTTTCAGCTTTAACAAGAACGGCTTTAAAACTACCAAATATCACTTTACTTTCTAATAAAACAGGTATTTTCTCATCATCATCTGTCAGCCAAATATATATATTGCCTGATTGCTTGAATATTGACTCTCCAATTAAATCTGGCTGAATTTTCAAACAATCAATTTCACCAAAAATCGTTTTAATCTTTTCTCTTTGTAAAACACATACTAAAGCATTATAACTTTTCCCATCAGTTGTAACGCTAATTTGCAAAGTATCTCCTACATTCAAGTCATGTTGTCGAGTATAATAAAATGCTGAAAAAATATCTTGTGTATTTTTTGGTATAGTGAACTTTTCCTCATAAAACTTTTTTTCTTTAAAACTATATTTTGCATATATCGTATATCCAGCGTTGGGATAGTATGTATGTGTTCTTTTTTGTTTATATTTCCCTTCATGTAGATTCTTGCTAAATACATAAGATACATGCCTTTCTTTATCCCATATTGAATTAATTTTGTCACGAACTTTATAAAAATTATCAAAAAAACTATTAGTACTTGCATTTGAACTAATTTCCCACACAGGCCTGCCATTATAAGTTGTTTCGTGTAATTCTAAACTTGCATGCCCAGCTGTTATGAACCCATATTTTATATCAAATGACAATTTTTCGTCATTTTGAAATGCTTGCAAAATTGGAGATAAAACTAACATAGCAATAATTAATACTTTAGTTTTCATAAAGATCCTCCTGTAATAAAAATCTCTTCGCCAGTGATATAGCTATTTTTAAATAGGAGAAAATCAATTGTATGATAAATATCCTCAAAGTTGGCAACTCTTCCCAAAGGGATTTTTTCGCTTTGTTGCATGTAATATTCTTCACGAAACTTACGATATTCGGGCGAAAATTGACTGTTGTCGATCTGCACGGGTCCCGGTGAAACAACATTTATAAAAATATTATTCTCTGCTTCTTCTATAGCAATAGAGCGAGCTATACTGCTGACGGCAGCCTTAGTTGCAGCATATACGGAACCGTTTTTCAAGCCAATTCTGCTAACATTAGAGCCAAACAAAACAATTCTTGCCCCGTTCTTTTTTCTTAAAAAGGGAATCAATATATTTAAAGAGTAACACAGACCATTGAAATTAGTGTTTATAATCGAATCTATAAGCTTACTATCAGATTCTGCAAGCTTTTGAAAGTCTTTACTACGCTCAGTTGAGCAAAAAATTACTGCATCAGGAATGTCTTTTTTTTCAGAAAATAGCTTTGTAAAACTATCTTTAATATCAGTATAGTTACAAATATCAAACTGTATGGTTTTTACGCCATTTCCTTCAATAAGGCTTTTTATTCTCTCCTGGTTACGATGATAATGCAATATTAATTCATGATCATTATAAAACTGTTTTGCTAAAAATGCTCCTATATTACTGTTTGCTCCGATTATTAGAATCTTTTTCATACAATTATCTCACTTAATAGTTGGCAGGCAGTGGCTAATTTGGGACCCTTTATTTGTTTCTCATTATTTTTTGAAATAAGAGTTAGCTCAGTATCTTCCTTTCCACTTGTATATAAGGAATTAGCAACGATATATGAGCAATTCTTTTTAATTAATTTGGCTTTTGCATTTGCAATAATATTCTCAGATTCGGCTGCAAAGCCCACTAATACCTGCTCATCTGTTTTCTTTTGCCCTAACTCATACAATATGTCTTTTGTTCGTACCAGATTTAGAGTTAAATCATCACCTTTTTTTAATTTTTCGGTGAATGGTTTTTCTATAGTATAGTCAGCAACAGCAGCACACATAATGATAATATCATGTTCACTTTCCAAATCCATTACAGAATTATACATTTCTACGGCTGTTTCAGCACTATGTGCATCAATATAATAAGGTATTTTTTCACTGACTTTACTATAAATTAATGTGACTTTTGCACCCATCAAATAGGCAACTTTAGCTAATGATATACCCATCTTACCAGAAGATCTATTAGAGATAAATCGCATAGGATCGATCTTTTCTACACTTGCTCCCGCAGTTACCAATATTCTTTTACCATGAAAAGTTTTGCTTGGTGTATCTCCAACATAAAAAAAAGAATAAACATTAATAGCATCAAGAATATCTTTTGGGTCTGGGAATCTGCCTTTGCCACTATACCCACATGCTAAATGCCCAGTATCTGGCTCTAAAACAATATACCCTAAATCTTTTAATATATGCAAATTCCGCTGTACAGCTTTATTTTCATACATAAAAACATTCATTGTTGGCACAATTATCTTTGTTGCTTTTCCTGCCAAAATACTTGTTGATAATAAATCATCAGCAACACCACTTGCGATTTTACCGATGATATTAGCAGTTGCTGGTGCAATTATAAAGATATCTGCCCAATCAGCTAAAGATATGTGTTCAATTGGTTTGTTTTCATCAAACATAGAATAAGAGACAGTCTCGCCACTTATCGACTTAAAAGTCATCGGGCTTATAAACTCCATAGCACTTTTAGTCATGATGGTTTTTACTATTGCTCCTTCTTTCCTTAATAAACTGATTAATTCAAGCGATTTATAAACAGCAATACCACCACTTACACCTAATAAAACATGTTTCCCTTTTAGCATTTTATTCCTCTTTTAATCTCATTTTAAGATAAGCTTAAACTTTGCAGTACCTTTACAATCATTTCTGTTGTAAAAGAGACTGAATATTTGTTTAAATCTTGTATATTTCTTTCTAACTTATTACCTGTCCAAGACTCATAAACACCTTTTATATATTTTGTATATCCATCTAAATCATGATAATCATACATGATCCCTGTATTAGATTCTCTAAGAATCTTTGCTGCATCTCCATCTGTTGGTCCTAAACCAAGTATTTTAGTTTGTGAGCCTAAATATTCAAACAGTTTAAAAGTTAAAATTCCCTTATTCACCTCTGCCCTATTAATAAGAAGCAGCAATAATTCACTATTAACACACTCCTCAATTACATTTTTATGGCTTAAAAATCCAGTATTTCGAATAACAATTCTTTCTGTAAACAAATCTTTGGCAAAGTCTTCTTGCTCACCTATTACAGAAAACTCGATATTAAGATTGTCTATAACACATAATTTATCAAGTTTCATTATAAACCTAATAATTTCATCTTTTCTTGAAGCATTCAGATTGCCAACAAATTTTATACGAAATATATTACTTGCTTTATAATTGTATGGCAAATAATCAATAGAATCGAATGCATTATGTATCACCTTTATATCTCTTCTTTTCAGAGACTTAGCTATATGTTCAGAGACAGTAATTACTGCATCTGCTTTTGTAATTACTTTGTTTTCAAAATAACGATCAATTGCTTTGATTACAAAATTACGCTTGGCAGATTGATAATAATAGATATTCGTCCACGGGTCTCTCAAATCTACAAGCCAAGTTATGCCGTATTTTTTATTAAGATTTAACCCTATTAAATGGCTTGAATGAGGAGGACCAGTGGTAATTACAGCTTGAAAATCATTTTCTTTTATAAGTTTTTCAGCCTCACGTAATCCATATCTATTCCATATAACACGGGCATCAGGTGCTACAAACTGAGCTCTAATATAATATATCAAACGTTTTGAAAAAGCATCATTTGTTTTTGTTTCAAGACTTCCATAGGGCAATTGTTTTTCTTTATAACCGAAAATGGATAAAATGTTTTTGAAGCTCGGTGTCTTTGTTCTAACCACATTCATTTCTTTTGGTACTTCACGCAAAAGGCTACTATCATAAAATGGGTAATCGCCATTTTCTGTTGTTATGATAGTCGGCAACCAGCCAAATTGAGATAAGTGTTTGCTTATCTTCAGCCATCTTTGCACTCCAGCTCCCCCACAAGGAGGCCAATAATATGTAATAATAAGTACCTTTTTCATATTTCCCTTTCGTTTTGAACTATTATTAAAACAAAGCAACATTGTCAACTTATTTTTACTGCTTTATATTTTTTGTTTTCACATTAATAATGTATTGGATGCTCCAAGCTAAGATTATAATTTGCCAACTTAGATTCATTCGATATATATGTTTCAAAATGCAGCAAATCTTTACCAATAGTTTACTAAAACTATTCAAATAACTTTTTTACTTGACGCAAAAGCTATTATTTCTAATTTAGCATTATAATCTAATTTAGGAACGCATATGATAAAGAAAAGAAACATTCAAATAGTAAAAAACCTCATAACTCGCACTCCAAGCTTTATAATGAACAATATTCTGCTAACTTACAATTGCACACAAAGATGCTTGCAATGTAATATACCTTTTATGAAATCAGAAGTACCATTTATGGAGGAAAATGTTTTCAGGCTTGTTATTGATCGTTTAGATGCCACAGGAGCTCAAGGAATTACCTTATCTGGAGGAGAACCAATGCTTCATCCTCAGCTTGATGAATTAGTGCGATATGCTAAAACAAAACAATTTAAAAGAGTTCATTTATTATCAAGTTTATACGGACCTGATGATTTAGTCGATAAGACAATAGAAACAGTATTTAGACACAATTTATCGATTTCATGCTCTTTTGATGGCTTTGGTGATACTGTAGATGAAATACGTCAAGCTAAAAATGTATCAGACACTGTAATGAAAAACATGCAAAAAATTGTATCTGAGAATAAGAAGCGTGCAAAACCACTCAAAACTTCAGTTAACATTGTTATTTCCCAGAAAAACCTCCATCAAATTCCTGACATAATTGACTATATAGAATCAATTGGTTGGAGTTTTAATATTGATATATATCGTTTTACATCAAAAGCACATCGTGAGAATGAAGGAATGAAAGTCACAGAAGATGACTCACTTAGAAATGCTGTAAACAGAATAATGAGCTCACCTTATCTAAAAACTCCACTCTGGCTCTATAAGGGCTATGGTGCATATCTCAACAACAATTTTAAAAAAATATGCCCTTATATTAATTCACCGACATTGGGAAGCAAGTTTTTTATTCACCCAAACGGCGATGTTAAAGTATGCATTGGTGAACCTATAGGTAACCTTGCGAAACAAACTCCACATGAGATTTTCAATAGCAATTTATGGAAAGAAAGGCTTTTAGAGATTAAAGAATGTGAGGGATGTTGGAATACTTGTTATACTCCAGGTGCCTCTATTTGGAAATACTTTGACTTTGATACTATGCGACAAATGACCCGCATAAAGCCGTATTAACTCGACTAATTACTTACAAATGTTATCACTATTGGCACAATAATAGTCAAAACAACCCCGCTAATTAAGCCAATTATAGCAAATTCACTGCCCGAACTTTGTTTTATAAAGGGCAATGTTGTATCCATAGCTGTTGCACCCCCCGTTCCGATGGGAGAAAGCTTTCCCAAGAGTTTGACAAGTATTGGTGCAAACATCATAGTAACAAACTCTCTTAACAAATTGGCAAATAGTGCTATAATTCCTATAAACTCACCAAAATTTTGCCCACAAATAAGAGCTGATATACTATAATAGCCCATTCCAGAACTTACAGCTATCGCTTGCTTAACATCAATTGTTTTTGCAAGAGCACCTATTAATGCTCCCATTAGCATAGAGCCTATTAGAGCAATAAAAGGTATTAACAGTGCAAATATATGGTATTTTTTGATAAGCAGAAATATATTTATCTTTCCAATGCCTATTCCTGTAAAAAATATTAACGAATATAGAGAAATATCAGATGCCTTGTCAATCCAAATATATTCCGTTTTGAGGAAAAATAATGTGACTAAAAAGCCAAGCAAAAAAGCTGTTAATGGATAAAACATCTTATGCTTATTCTCTTGTTTTGGCATATTATCTTGAGATTTATTGTTTAATATGCTATCGGAAACATTTGCTGACTTATGGGGTTTTTCGTTGTATATGAGTTCTAAATGAGACCAAAGAATCTTCTTATTTTTATTAAGGTAGATATTAACTGGAATCAATGCCAAAGCACTACCCAACATACCAGCAAAGCTTAGAATAATTGATATTGCACCTAATTCTTTGAAACTCGTAAATAGCTCTTGTTTAAATGCTGTTGACAATCCTAAAAAGAATAATAGAAAATAAACAGATATTGTGGATAAAACATTGGCAATATCATGAAATACAGCTTGTTTTTTCCACAAAGACCCAACAATCATGCCAGCAATAATTGCAATAATTATGAAGTGCATTATAACACCTTATTTGTTACTCTTTTATCTTCCAAATCGTACCTTGTGGTGTATCTTGCAATTCTATTCCTATTTCAGACAAGTCGTGCCTAATTCTATCTGAAAAAGCATAATTTTTCTCTTGTTTTGCCTCTAATCTATAATTTATCATTAACTCTATCAATTTTTCAGCATGTTGGTCCACTGAGTTTGTAAGTCTATCCTCTAAATCAACAAAAAAGCCCAATACTTGACCCAATTCATATAAAGTCAGAGCTGCTGCTTGTTGTTTTTTCAATGAGTTTTGCTTTGATTTTATTTCTTTAACCAAATCAAACATAACAGCTAATGCTTTTGCAGTGTTAAAATCATCATTCATTGCCTCTTTAAATGCTTGCACAGCTTCATTAAACTCATATATATCAATATCTTGATCTAAAATGTTAATTATGTCTATAGAAGAAAAAGCCGAATAGAAATTTGCTAAAGCCTTTTTTGATTCAATTATTATTTCTTCATTAAAATCAATAGGGCTCCGATAATGTTTTGATAGAAAGAAGAATCTTATAACTTCTGGATCGTAGTCCTTCATAATATCTCTGGTTGTAAAGAAATTATTCAAACTTTTAGACATTTTATTGCCATCGACATTTAAAAATCCATTATGCATCCAATAATTCGCAAGAGGCTCACCATCTAATGCATAAGCTTGTGCTAATTCATTTTCATGATGTGGAAATATTAAATCTACTCCACCACCATGTATATCAAAGGTTTGACCGAGTATTTTTCTTGACATAACCACACATTCAGTATGCCATCCAGGTCTACCTGCACCCCAAGGGCTATCCCAACTTGGCTCTCCATCTTTTGCTTTTTTCCAAAGCGTAAAGTCGGCTGGATTTTTCTTCTGAGTATTAGCTTCAATACGTGCACCAGCTTGTAATTCATTTAAATTTTTACCTGATAATTTACCATAATTAGGGATTGATTCTACTGAAAAATACACATCTCCATTTGATTCATAAGCATTGCCCTTGACGACCAAAGTGTTGATCAAATCTATCATTTCGCTGATATACTCAGTTGCTTTGGGATTAAAATCTGCATAATTGATGTTTAGTAATTTTAAGTCATCAAAAAATGCTTTTGTGTATCTTTCTGCTATTTCATTAAAATTAGTCTTCTCTTTTATAGCTTGCTCAATAATCTTATCATCAATATCGGTAATATTTTGTACATAAGAAACTTTGTATCCCAAATATTTGAAGTAACGTCGTACCACATCAAAAAATAAAAATGGTCGAGCATTACCGATATGAAAGTAATTGTACACTGTTGGACCACAAGCATACATGTTTATTTCACCCTCTGTAATAGGTATAAAATCATCTTTTTTACGAGTCATAGTGTTATATATTTTCACTATTTGTATCTCCTTTAATTGTTTGATATATTTTCAAAAAAGCTAATACAATTCTTTTTATTCTTCTTTTGTTTAACCATATATGGTATAAATTCTTCACTTATCGGTTCTAAGCTACTGTGTTCTATTACTAATGTACCATCTTCTGTTAGAATATTTCTTTCAATAATAGATCTAATTATCGTGTTCACACAGTTTTTCATGTAAGGAGGATCTGCTAATATCAAATCAAAGCGTCTCTCAGTTTTTCTTAAAAAATGTTCAACCTTCATCTTTTGTACAATAATTTGTTCTTTACATCCAAACCTTTCAGCGTTCAATAAAATAGAGCTTAATGCTTTATCACTCATATCAACTAAACATGCGTCATTAGCTCCGCGAGAAAGAGCTTCAAATGCTAAAGCTCCGCTTCCAGAAAACAAATCTAAGACACTTAAGCCAGTCACATCGAACAAAGTTGAAAATATTAACTCTCGATTATAACTTGTTGTTGGGCGTGTAGTATGCCCTTTTGTGCTTACAACTTCTCTCCCTTTATATTGTCCTGCAATTATTCTCATATCAAAGGTTTAATGCAAGCTCAGAAAAAGATATAAATAAATTAGTTTGGCTGGCTAATTCATTTTTAAAAACAATAAATTCATCTTCATTATAAGAAGCAAACTCAAATTCGTCCCATAGGCTCTGGAAATTAACTTCATACCTAATATCTTGAAATGTCTTAATTCTAAATTCATGGGCAAAATAGTCTGCCATGTTTATTATTTTGGCTAAAGCTTTAATTGATTCATCTTTTGCTGCATATGGTTCATGATGATAGCGTACGGTTTCAACAATTTCATGTGGTAAGTTCCAAAACTTGAGCAACTCAGCACCTTCGTGAGCGTGTGTTGTATGGATAATGATTTTTTCAAGCTCAATAAATGGCTCACACTGCTCTATAGCCTTATTTTTTACAAGTTGCATTATGTCAGGATTTATTTGATCAAATAAAACATAACCAATATCGTGAAACAAACCAGCTAAATAAATAACTGCACGATCTTCTTCGGTGAATGCTTTTTCTGTTTTCAAGTACTGAGAAAGCCGTCTTGCTAAAAATGAAACAGCAAGATTATGCTTCCAAAAATACTCAATATCAATATTTTCAAGTTTAAATTTTTTGAGCATTGTTGATATAAAAAGTGTCATAGCAATAGACTTTACATCTAATCTGCCAAGTCTGGTTACTGCCAAATTTATATCTCTAATTGGTGCTATACCTCCAAATATTGCACTATTTGCTATTGAAAGTATTTTTGCTGAAATTGAGGAGTCTAAAGATACTATTTTTGCTATTTCTTTATTTGAAACTGAGCTATCATTAAGCACCTCAAGTAGTTTATTCAAAACAGTAGGCATTGAGGGTAGATAATCTAAGCATTCAAGTTTAATTTGATAAAATTCAATCATGATAGTCCTTTCACTAAACTTTTTTATATTTAAATTTAAATTCAAGTTGTTGTGGTTTTTTCTTAAATTTTGGGCAAACAACTAAAACTACATTATAAGGTTGTTTGCACTCTTTAACGCACTTACAACAAAGATTATTTGTACTATTATTCTTTTCTAACATTCTTATTTGCTCTTTACTCTATCTATTATAAAAAACAGTTCAGCTAAGTTTATGTCTGATATTTTTTTTTTATCGCCAAAGTGTTCTGTTAAAAACTTGCAAAAGTCTGCTATTGTAGTCAAACTTTTCTCTACTTTTGTAATTTCTTTTATATCAAAAATATCAGAATTATCATTCGTTTTGGAAG
>JAJBBH010000069.1 GCA_020532185.1 Candidatus Cloacimonadota bacterium
CTCCAATCAATGACGTTTTGAAAATGAGCGATGAATATGGCATACCAGTTGTCGGTATCGGTGGTATTAATGATACTAATATCTCAGATGTTTTAGATGCTGGTATTCGTAATGTGGCTTTAGTTCGGTATTTTATGAACCATACTGATTTTGAAAATAGGCTAATAAAAATGAAAGAACTGATAGAAAGAAGGGAAAAATGAGTATAATTAACGATGCTAAAATAAATAAGAACAATAATGCTATTAATGAAGCAGCTGAATATGATGGGGTAGATAAAAGAATCATTATTGATGGGCTGCTTGATGGTACAATAGTGATACCAAAAAATAATAATAGAAAGTTTAAGGCAAGAGCCATTGGAAAAGGATTGACTACTAAAGTAAATATCAATTTGGGAGTGTCTGAGGATAATATAGATTTAAACGAAGAATTAAAAAAACTGGAAGTTGCAATAAACTTTGGTGCAGACAGCTTTATGGATTTATCAACTGCTGGCAATTTGGACAAGATTCGTAAAGAGCTTTTGGCTCATAGTGGTATCATGATTGGAACTGTGCCCATTTATTCTGTTATTGCTGACCTCATTGAGCATGATAAAAGTCTTAATGATATGACAACAGATATGCTTTTTGAAGAAATTGAAAAGCAAGCTGAACAGGGAGTTGACTTTATGACGGTACATTGTGGAATAACTTTAAAAAGTTTAAGCTTTCTTGATGAAAACCCTCGACTTGTCGGCATAGTTAGCAGAGGCGGAAGTATGCTTGCACGCTGGATGAGAGTTAATAAAAAAGAGAATCCATTATATGAGCATTTTGATAGGCTTTTAGCAATTTGCAGAAAACATGAAGTAACTTTGAGTCTTGGCGATGGATTGAGGCCCGGCGGACAAGCAGATGCAACTGATCAAGCACAAATAGCCGAGCTGATGGTACTTGGTGAACTTGTACAAAAATGTAGGGCTGAAAATGTACAAGTGATGGTCGAAGGTCCTGGTCATGTGCCTTGGAAAGATATTAAAATGAATGTCGAGTTGCAGAAGAGCTTATGTAAGGATGCTCCATTTTATGTATTAGGTCCCCTTACAACTGATATTGCAGCTGGGTATGATCATATAACAGGTGCAATAGGGGCAACAGCAGCTGCTGTTTATGGTGCTGATTTCCTCTGCTGTGTGACTCCTTCCGAACATCTTTGCTTGCCTAACGTTGATGATATAAAGCAAGGCACTATTGCATTTAAAATTGCAGCTCATAGTGCAGATATTTCCAAAGGTATCAAGTCGGCTATTCAAAGAGATTATCAAGTCTCAAAAGCACGAGCAATGCTTGATTGGAATGAAATGTATAAGCATTTATTAGACCCAGAATTGGCAAAGTCAAGAAAACAAGAGACAAGTTCTGGTAAAAATGAATGTTCAATGTGTGGAAAGCATTGTGCTATTAAAGTTACTCAACAAATATAGCCAATTCAGGTACGCTGTCTTACGATGGCGTACCTTTATTCATGAGGTAACAAATGAAATACTTCTTAACTATTGCAGCTTCTGATACGTCTGGTGGAGCAGGTATTCAACAAGACTTAAAAGTGGCACAATACTACGGTTTTTGGGGTTTGTCGGTCATTACAGCCATTACAGTGCAAGACTTTGAGCAAGTATATTGTGTTCAATCTGTCGATTTAAATATGCTTGAAGCACAAATAGCTCAACTTTTTAAAACTTTTAACCCTGATTGTATAAAGATAGGACTTATTCCAAATAGCCAAATGCTCGATTTAATAGCTTTTTATTTAAAAAAAACTAATGCTTTTGTTGTACTTGACCCTGTTTTGAAATCAAGTTCTGGTTTTGATTTTGTTGATAAAGACTATATCTCAATATTAAAATCGATACTGTTGAAAAATATTAGCATATTAACGCCAAATAGCTATGAATTTGGACTTTTGAATGATAAAGTGTATGAAGAGTATGCTATGGCTTTACAAGACGCTAAATTGTTCGTAAAAAGATATAAATGTGCAATATATTTAAAGGGTGGGCATTTTATTGATAAACAGATAAAAGAAGCTTATATTAGCCACGACAATTTTCAAGAGTTAAGCTATGAGAGAAATAAATGGGTTTATTCACACGGTACAGGATGTGCTTTTTCATCAGCTTTGGCTATCAACAGTATTATTCATAGCGATATAAAAAAAGTGCTTCATGAATCTCACAGATATGTACAAGATTTTTATGAAGCACTCAATATTTAATTAGTAACTCTTAGCAAATATCACCCTCTTTTTGCTTGGTTTGTTGCAATATATGCAATTGCCATCTTCTAATTCTGCATTATTTGGCATACAACGAATAGTGACTTTGAGCTCTGACTTGATAGCATCTTCACAATCATTACTACCGCACCAATGTGAGTTTGCAAAACCACCATGTATTTCTGGTTTTTCAATATCTTTGGGGGTAAAGAATTTGTAGAATTCGTCTTTATCGTCTATTTGCTTTGTATTTTCTTTTCTAAATTCTAAAGCTCTATTGAATATGTTTGACTGGATTTCATCGAGAATTGATATAAGCTGAGCAACAAAGTCTTTGGAACTAAGACTTTGCTTATCTTTTGCGTCTTTATCTCTTCTGCCTATAAAAACAGAATTGTTTTCAATATCTCTTGGACCAATTTCTATGCGTAATGGTGCACCCTTTTTAATCCAATGCCAGCTTTTTTCGCTGTTTGTCATATCTCTATCATCAACAAAGTATCTTATATGTTCATCATGATAGCGTAAAGGCTTGATATCAGTAATGATATTGCCTATATAATCAATTACTTTTTCTCTATCTTGCTCGTTTTTATAAATAGGAATAAAGATAATATGTTCTGGAGCAACTTTTGGAGGTAAAACTAATCCATTATCATCACTGTGTGCCATAATAAGTGCACCAATTAGGCGTGTTGATACGCCCCAAGAGGTAGTCCAAGCATATTGTACTTCGCCACTCTTATTCTGGAACTTAATATCTGATGCTTGTGCAAAGTTTTGACCCAAAAAGTGAGATGTTCCAGCTTGAAGTGCCTTTTTATCTTGCATCATCGCTTCAATAGTATATGTGTTAACTGCTCCTGGAAATCTTTCTCCTTCTGTTTTTTCGCCTTCTATTACAGGTATAGCAAGATATTCTCTGGCAAATTTTGCATATACTCCAAGCATTTTAATTGTTTCTTCCTCTGCTTCTTCTTTTGTAGCATGTACAGTATGCCCTTCTTGCCATAAAAACTCTGCTGTTCTTAAAAAGAGACGAGTGCGTAGTTCCCAACGTACAACATTTGCCCACTGATTAATCAGAAGCGGTAAATCTCTATAAGATTGTACCCATCGTGCAAATGAGGCACCAATAATTGTTTCAGAGGTGGGGCGGACTATATATGGTTCTGTTAGCTCTCCAGCAACCTTTAGCTTGCCAGTTCCATCATCTTCAAGCCTTGAATGAGTAACAACAGCACATTCTTTTGCAAATCCTTCAACATGTTCGGCTTCTTTTTCAAAGAAACTTTTAGGTATAAATATTGGAAAATAGGCATTTCTGTGCCCAGTTTCTTTAAACATTTGGTCGAGGTTTCTTTGGATATTTTCCCAAATAGCATAGCCCCATGGTTTGATGACCATACATCCGCGTACATCGCTATTTTCGGCCATATCAGCGGCTTTTATTACTTGTTGATACCATTCAGGGTAATCATCTTCTCTTGTTGGTATAATAGCTGTTCTTGGCTTTTTTGCCATGATAACTCCTTTGTATCTATTTTTTATAAAACAATGATTAAATTTTTGATTTAATAGTCAATTAGATTTTCAAGTTTATTCAAAATGAGAGCGTACAAGCTCGAATGCGTAGCATTTTAGCAAAGTATTTATATGTTTTGGATCTTCAGCGTTTGCCCTTGAAATGATTTTTTGTAGCTTTATGTGGTTATAATATGGGCTTCGTTGAGCTTCTATTGAGTTGAGTTTTTCGATTATATCTTGCTTAAACAGTCTAAATAGGATTACGCTTGAGTTTGTTTGACTGGCTAATTTTATTTTAGGTTCTTTTGCTTTGATATGAAAAAGCAATTCTGGATAATTTCTCGCTATTTGGTTATGGTATTCTTTAAAAAGAATTAAGGGTTTTGTGTTGAGATTTATGCGAGCTTTTATCAAATCGAAATGCAAATTGGGATTGTAAAAGCTTGCATATTGATTAAGAAATGCTAACTTATGGGCATGTGTATGCACTCCATGCAACATCAGCATAATAAACTCATCTCTTTGTTCATCATTGATAAAGCTATGCATAGAAAGCTGGCTTTTAAAGTCCTGGAGATGCTGGGCAAGTCCTTTCTTTAAAAATCTACTAAATTCTTCTCGAATCCAGCTATAATCGACTTTGAAGTGCTTGATTATTGAGCTTATATTGTCCTCATTCAGAGCTTTAATAAAAGATTTATTAATACTATAATTATAGTTTCTAAAGTAAAAGTGTGAAAAATCATGCAACATAAAGTTGTAGCCTGCTTTATTAAGCTGGTTAGAAAAATGAATATAGTTTAATTCAGCTGGAATATCGCTATTAAATGTACTTAATATGTATTGATTCCATAGGTTGAATAGTCTCTTTTTGTCGTCAATTCCAGGATTATGTTCAGAGTTGATATTAAAAGTATTTTGAAAGCTTGTAAATTGTTCTAATTCTTCTTTATCATAAGGCTCCAACATAGACCAATTGTCTTTTGCTTTATTGAGTAATAAAGAAAGAGTGTATCTATTGGCTGTTGTATCATCAGACTGCAATAGTAGCTTTTTTTGCGAGTCAGGGTAAACAGTTAGAGCCTTATTTAACTTAAAAAAATAAGTGTTAATATCAGGCTCTTTAAAATCAGTCAAATCAATACGTCTTTTTCCTGAAGTAAATTTATCATTATAAGCTTTTAAATAGGATGAAGCACCGAATCGAGATACATTTTTCATAAAAGATTGAGAAACAAACATATTAGGTAATAAAGCAAAGGCTCCAAATGCACTGTAATTCCAAGGCTTTTTATCAAGATAATTAGTTAGCCAATCAAGCCTACTGGCAATTATTGTATACCCTTGTGAGGACGTATAGAACATGTCTTGTATGCCAAGTGTATCGTTCCAAACTTCAATTTCCTGTTCGTTCCATTTAAAGATTACATAGCCGCCATTCATATCTTGTGAGTCTATAGTGCCATCTATTAATCTTTTCCAGTCGTTTTTTTCAGCTATTCCATATCCTGTTTCTTTAGTAAGATAGGCATTTCCAACTACTAACCATCCAGACTTTTGTTCATAGCTATCATAATGTACAGTTGTATTGTGTTTTGTATCGGCAAAAGCAAGGTAAAATGAGGGTTTTATAATTGTGTTATTTGTTTTTTTATGGGTTTGCAGGAATTTATCTATTTCCCACTTTACGAAAGGTTTGTGGCTTAACACACAAAATACCCAACTCATTTCTTTTCTCCTAATGAATAATGCTAATTATTCTTAACAAAGAATAAAAAGAGCAAAATCTTAATTTTGCTCTTTGTATAAAATTAGCTTTGTTTTACATTAAAGTTTTCGATAAATTGAGTTAGTGTTGCACTTCTTGATGGATGTCTAAGCTTTCTAAGGGCTTTATCCTCAATTTGTCTTATTCGTTCTCGTGTTACATTAAATATATTGCCTACTTCTTCCAATGTTCTGTGGTTTCCATCATCGATACCAAAGCGTAGGCGTATTACTCGTTCTTCTCTTTGATTGAGTGTTTTTAAGATATCATCAACTTGTCTTTTTAATAAGTTTCTTTCTGCCATTCGTTCGGGCGAAATTGTTGATTTATCTTCAATAAAGTCACCAAGATTACTATCTTCACTGTCATTACCAAGTGGTCTATCGAGCGACACAGGCTCTTTTGAGATGGAAAGTATATTTTTAACTTTATCAACAGTGATTTCAAGTGCATCAGCTATCTCATCAGGATGAGGTTCTCTACCGAGCTTTTGCATAAGCTTTCTGCTCATTCTATTTAGTTTATTAATTGACTCTATCATATGAACAGGTACACGGATTGTTCTGGCCTGATCAGCAATGGCTCTGGTAATTGCTTGTCTAATCCACCAAGTTGCGTAAGTCGAGAATTTGTAGCCTTTACGGTAGTCATATTTATCAACAGCTCTCATCAAGCCAGTATTACCTTCTTGTATCAGGTCCATAAAGTCTAAACCACGATTGATGTATCTTTTAGCTATGCTTACGACCAGGCGAACGTTTGCTTCGATAAGTTCATTTTTAGAGCGTTCTCTCATTTTTTCAGCACGTTCAATTTCTCGCAATAAGTTCATCATTTCATCAGAATTCATTTTGGTTTCGAGTTCTACACGTCTGATTTTTCTTTTGGCATTTTTTATTTTTCGTAATGTTTCGATAAACTGATTTGGATTAACGCCTGTTTCTGCTTTTACCTCATCAAAGTCTTCTTTGGATTTTTTTGCTCTTCTGCCAAGCAAACAAATGTCGTCAAAAGAATATCCTTTTATTCGCACCAAATCATTTATTTGTTGTTGGGACTCTTCGATTCTATTTACCAAACTTTTAATCCTATACACCATTCGTTTGATAAGCTTTTCATTAAACACAAGCCTTTGAAATGCACTGACAATTTGCTCTCTTTTTTTATCTATTTCGTCTGCCATTAAGAGCATTCCATCTTCATCATAGCCTGAATTGTCAATTATATCACCGACTTCGTTAAATATATCTTC
This sequence comes from Candidatus Cloacimonadota bacterium, assembly GCA_020532185.1. Taxonomy (GTDB): domain Bacteria; phylum Cloacimonadota; class Cloacimonadia; order Cloacimonadales; family WRIO01; genus JAGOCT01. The sequence continues at coordinate 6,807 of JAJBBH010000069.1, forward strand.
AGCTTCTCTTATTATTGATTTAAACTCGTCCATTATTTTCTGATCTTGAGTCTTGTCGACCCAGCTACCATATTCAAGTCTAAAGATTTGGTCAATTCTTACACGTTTTTCATTATAACGATATAAAAAATTAAACATTTCTTTGAGCGTGCTTCCACATTTAAACACATTTTGATTTATCATCCTTTGAAAGCTTTCGATTTTCTTTGCAATACGAACTTCACCTTCTCTATCGAGCAAGCCAACTCGTCCCATTTCTTTAAAATACATTTTCACAGGATCATCATAATACTTACGATTTACTGTCTTCTTTGTTTGGACATTCTTTTTGACATGTGCTGCGCTTTTTGTGACTTTCTTTTGTGTCTCATCAATAATGTCAATACCTTGATCTTTCAAGTCATGAATAATATCGTCAATTTTGTCTAAAAATAAGGGATTGTCGGGTAATATTTCGTTTATTTGCTTATATGTTACATACCCTGCTTCCTTACCGAGTATAAATAATTTTTGCATATAATCATTATAACTCAGCATTTACTCTCCTTAAAAAATAGTTTTGTGGACAACAGACTTTGATAAAGCTTGAATTTCTTTTCGAAGAAATATCTTCTCTTCATACAATTCTGCATTGTCCGGGTTTTTTGTTATTTGTTCATTAATCTCATTTAAATTTTCTTGTAGTTTTCTAAGTTTTATTTGCATAATTAAATCTTGAATATCAAAATCGAAATCTTTAGCAAGCATAAAACCTGTTATTATGCCTTTTAATGCCTCACTTTCAAATTGATTCAGAAAATCATCTATCCTTTCATATATACCTAAATCATGATTATCGCATAGTTTGATATAAATACTTTTCATATCACTATTAATAAAGTAATCAGAATCTAATTCAGATGCAACTTTTTTTATCAAATTATTATTTTTTATCAAATATTGTATCAAATATGCTTCTGCTAAATGTTTGTCAATTGTAGATTTCTGGGATTTATTCGCCATCTTAGATTGGGTTGTTTTAGGTTCAGAACTTATTTGTTGTGGTGTAGCTTTACTATAATCAGCCTCTACTTTATCATAAGTTCTTATTGTGCTTAATTGTTGTTTTAGGCTACTTATTTGAACGTCAAAGCGCTTACTAATCTCGTTCAAAAACAGGTCTCGGCTAATAAGATCTGTTAATTCATGGGCTACTTCAATCAAAAAGTCAATTGACTCTCTTGCTTGATCGTGATATTTATTATTGTATATAAAATCAATCAATGTACTTGCTTCATTAACAAGAAGTTGCAAGGACTCAGGTGAGTTTTTTAATAGATAGGTGTCTGGATCTTCATTTACGGGTAAATTAATAATCTTAACGCTTAATCCTGTTTTCAATGCTAAAGCAGCACCTTTTATAGCAGCGTCTTTACCAGCTCTGTCACTATCAAATAAAATATAAATGTTATTAGTATATCTTTTTAATAATTGTAACTGTTCTTCTGTCAATGCGGTGCCCAATGTAGCAACTGAGTTGGTGAAACCGCATTCCCATAGACGTAAAAAATCAAGATATCCCTCTGAAACAATCACGTATTTCATCTTATTAATTTCATATCGTGAATGATATAAACCATAAAGCACATTACCTTTTTGATAAATACGTGTGGTTGGTGAGTTAATATACTTTCCAAACTTTTCTGTTTCAGCTGTCAGTGCACGCCCTCCAAAGGCAACAACTTTGCTATTTATGTCATGAATAGGAAACATAATTCGTTCGCGAAATATATCATAAGTATTATTGTTTTTAGATTTAAACAAACCAGTTTCATCAAGAATATCATCATTAATTTGATTTCTCTTGAGGTGTTGCAATAAACCTTTATAGCTATTTAAAGAAAAACCAATATTGAATTTATTGATTGTTTCTTCAGTCAATTGTCTATTTTTTAGATAAGTCAATGCCATGCTACCGTGCTTTTTTAAGTTTTCAATATAATAGTCGTTTGCGAGACTGTAAATTGTATATAAAAGCTTAGTTTTTTTATCTAACTTCTTTTTGGGTCTATTTGTAGGAATTTCAAGATTTATTCGTTCTGCAAGCTTTCTTACTGCTTCTATAAAAGATATCTTTTCATAATCTCTAACAAAGGTGATTACATTGCCTGCTTTACCACAACCAAAGCATTTGAAAATTTGTTTTGATGGGCTTACAGTAAAGGATCCTGTTTTTTCTTCATGAAAAGGACAACGTGCCTTAAAGTTAGAGCCAGCACGAGTTAGTTTGATATATGAGCCTATAACATCAGCAATATTGATACTGTTGATGATTGTGTCTATTATTTTCTCGTCAATTTTACTATATGGCACATGATCACTAAATTCATCTTCTTTTAATAAGTCCTGTGTTGAGAAAGAATTATCACTTATTTTAGGCATACTACTGTAACTCCATCTCCTCCTGATTCGATTGGTGGTGCAAAAAAATCAACAACTCTCTTGTTTTTTTTCAAATAAGATCTAACTTTTGTACGTAAAGCTCCAGTTCCTTTGCCATGTACTATGCGCACTCTATTTAGTCTGTTGAGAATGGCATTGTCAAGAAATTGATCAATCTGGGGCATTGCTTCTAAAAAAGTTAAGCCAAGCACCTTTAATTCGATATTTGAGTAATCTTCTTTATTGACAATTTGGCTACTTATTATGGCTTCTTGAGCTTCTTTTTTGTTTTCTAATAAAACCAAATCTGTCATAGGGGAGTTAAAAAAAATTCCATTCATATCCACTTTTGCATTACCTTTATTTAGCTCAATAACGGTTGCTTTTGTCTCTAATTTTTCTAACCAGACTACAGACCCTACTTTTATTTTATCGTTTGATTTTGCCTTTGATTTACGCATTATAAGAGTTTCTGATTGTTTAAGTATATCATTTTGAAGATTGTTGGTTTTATTGAGAGCTTCTTCAAGTTTTTGTTTTCTTTCAGCTTTGTTAATCTTTTTTATTTCTTCAATTTCTGCTATTAATTCTCTTTGTAAATGAGTTAATTCTTCATTTTTTCTTTTTAAAGCTTCACTTATTTTTACTTTCTTTTGTTCTTCGATTTCATCAGTCTTCTTTTCATACTCGGAAATACGTTGTTCGAGTAATTTTGTTTTGATATCAAGCTTATATGTTGCTTGCCCTAAATATTTCTTCTCATCATTAAGTTTTGTTATTAAATGAGTAAGTTCCACGCTTTGATTTCCAGCTAATTCCTTAGCTTTATCTATGACACTTTTTTCAATACCTAATTTAGCAGCAATTTCAATAGCAAAGCTGTGTCCAGGCATTCCAAAGTTAAATTGGTATGTGGGTAAGTGACTTTTTGAGTCAAACTGCATAGAAGCATTTACGCATGATTCTGATTGTTCAGCGTAGATTTTAAGTGCTGTATAATGGGTAGTTATGATACCAGTTACGCCTTTTTGTACAAATTTCTCAAGTACTGCTTGTGCCAATGCTGATCCTTGTTCTGGATCAGTAGCTGCACCAATCTCATCGATAAGTATAAGCGTGTTTTCATCACCTTTTTCGAGCATTTCAGCGATGTTTTTAATATGAGCTGAAAAGCTGCTAAGATATGATTCAATAGATTGATTATCGCCAATATCAGCATAGACTTTATCAAATTTGCCAATCTGTGAGTTACTGTCAGCTGGTATTGGTAAACCAGAATGAGCCATTAATGTAAGCAATCCTATTGTCTTTAAAGTTACTGTTTTACCACCAGTATTAGGTCCTGAGATTAGCATTAGTTTCTTTTCTTTGCCAAGCTTTAAATCAAAAGGAATTACTTTTTTTATGTCATTATATTGAACGATTAAAAGTGGATGTCTTGCTTTTGTAAGTTCAATGATAGGTAAATCGACGAATAGCGGTGGGTTTGCCATAATCTTATTAGAAAACCGTGCTATAGCAAATTCCGAATCAAGCTGAGACAGTATTTTTGAATTAATATATATTTGCTTTTTAACTTCGAATATTTCTTGGCTATATTTTGTAAAAATACGATAAATTTCTTGTTGTTCATCGCTATTTGTTTTGTTTAAATCATTATTTAAATTCATTACTTGCTTTGGCTCAAAGTAGATAGATGCATTACTTGCTGAGCGTCCATGACTTATTCCATCAACAAATCCGCTTGCACCTTCTTTTATTAAAAGCACGTATCTATCGTCACGATGGGAGATGATTTTATCCTGCAAATAGTTTTCCCAGCTTTGGTTTTTTTGTATGTCATCCAGAACTTTTAAGATATTACTTCTTAACTGTTTTTTCCTTTTTCTGATTGCCATAAGTTCTTTAGATGCAGTGTCTAATACTTCACCTTCAGCTGAGAATATCTCATAAAATCGTTTCTCAAGATAAAAGAAAGGCGATAGTTTTAATATCTTATTAGTGAAAATTGGATAATCTAAAAAAGATTCTTTATCTGAATAGATTTTGTTTGTGATTTTGACACACTCAATTATTTGTGTAAATTCTTCAAAATTATAAGAGCTATGTTCCCATTCTAAGAGTAATTCTTTGAGGTCTATCAGAGTTTCAAAATGATAATTATAGCCTAAAATAGATATTCTCTGTAACTCGTTAATAAGTTGTAATTTATCAATCTTATCTTGTTTTGCGTTCAATGGTTTTATGGATTCAGTTATTATTTTACCATTAAAACTATGAGTGTCTTTTTTTATCAATTCAATAATTTTATTGAATTCAAGATGATGGAATGTGTTATACATTATTTATTGTTTGATCGACTTAGCTTCTTTGTGTTTATCAATTTGGCTGACAATATTTGGAGTAATAACTTCTTTAATCTTTTGAGTTTCTTTTATAATATAAGACTTGTTGATATATTCTTGTATTGATTTAGTATATGGAACTAATTCAATAATAGTAATTAAAATCATTAATACAATAACAGCATTTAGAAATCCTATTAAGGCTCCAAAACACTTATTTACAAATGTTAACGAGAGAAGATTTGCTATCTGATTGAGTAAAATAATTACTAATTTTGACAGAATTACAACCATGACAAAGATTATGAGATAGGATAAAATATTAGCAAAGAATACGCCAATAGGGAATTTATTCATAATTCCTGCTGTTACCATTGGAGCATATCTAATAATCAAAAGACATGCTACCACCAAGCCGACCCAATGTACTATTGTTGCGATTAAGCCTTTTTTAAAGCCAAAAAAAAGTGCAACAATAAAGTAAACAATTAGCACTATATTCAATACATTATAATTCATAAGCACCTATAATATTTGATCTAAAGGGTTGTAAAAGGGGACTTTCATCCCCTAAATTTTCAAGATAATTTTTGTTTTACAATTGAGCTGATTATTGAGCCATCAGCACGTGAACCTACTTGTTCTTTGACAGCTTTAATAACAGCTCCCATTTCCTTTATAGTTTTTGCATCAAGATCATTAATTGATTTGTCAATTATTTGACTTAATTCATCTTCTGTCAAAGGAATGGGAAGGTATGTCCGCAGAATATCAATTTCAGCTTTGCCTTTTTCTACCAGATCATCTCGATTACCTTGATGAAAAAGTACATTTGCCTGTTCTTTACTTTTAACAGCTTTTTGGATTAGGCTAATGATTTCGGCGTCAGTAAGTTTCTTTTTAAGCTCAATTTCTTTGTTCTGCATTTCACTTTTTAGTATGCGAAGAACTTCAAGCTTGTGGGTATCTCTTTGACGCATAGCCTCTTTGATATCATTATTTATTCGTGTAAACACTAACCATACCTCTCCATTTTGCGGGTGAGTTTAATCATCTTTCTTCTTGCAGCATTATTTTTACGCTTACGTTCGACACTTGGCTTCTCGTATGCTTGTCTTTTCTTAATTTCAGATAAGATAGCTGCTTTTTCACATTTCTTCTTAAAACGTTTTAAAGTTACTTCGAAAGGTTCTGTTTCTTTAGCATATACTGTTGGCATGTTTTCACCTCCTTTCATTTAACAAATTAATATAAGATTAATACAATAATCTTTATATTATACATAAAAATAAAGTTCGCATTATTTGTCAAGATAAATTTGTCAATAAAAGAGAACTATTTGATTAGTGTTTGTATCAGCTATTAATAGTAGAATTATTACAGTAATTGTAAAAATCATTGACTCAAACTTTTGACTTTGTAATCAATTTGAACTGACAGATATTAGCACATCTTTTTCATTCAGATGAACCCCCCTTATGTTCACGAAATATTCACGAATGATTAACGGGAAAGTAACGGGAAAGTAACGGGATGGTAACGGGATGGTAACGGGATGGTACAGGTAAAACAAGAGAAATCTTCTTAATAAGTTAACACAAGATTGTCGTATTGATATTAAGTTTTGCGAGGGTTAGTCAGTACTTTTTTGATGTCAATTATCTTTTTCAACAGTTTTTTGACAATTAACATATTAATTTTATTATTTAATACCCCCTTGTAATTAAAATAAAAAACATATATTGGTTTGATTAAAGGGATTATGCTTCCTAAAGTCTTTTTTTACTTTTCTATAAATATGTTATTTGAGTATCTTAAATTTATTGTTTTTTTGAATACCTTTTAGTAATCTATTATATTAAGTTACATGACCACACTTCAATTTAAATGATTCAAATACATATAAAAGAAATCGAAAGAATTGTTTTAGGTTGACATTTTTTTGTCTTTTTAAATATTGTATTAAAAAATGATATTAGAGGTATTATTATGAAGAAATTTATGGTTATACTCTTCTTAATTGGGAGCATTTTCATTTTGTTTTCATTTGAGCCTGAGTTTATGGTAGATCCTGCAATCTCTCCTGATGGAAGCGAAGTATGTTTTTCATATTTAAATGATTTATGGGTTGTTTCCATCGATGGAGGCATAGCTAAAAGACTATCAAGCACAAGCGGTTATGACTATAATCCAGAGTACTCTCCAGATGGAAGTATGATAGCGTTTAACTCTGACCGTGATGGTGTGAATAAAATATATATAATACCTGCAAAAGGTGGTTTAGCAAAAGCTATTTCTCAAGAAAGGCTTGTATTTCACGATTGGTTTAGCGATAATAAACATATTTTAGCAGGAATTACATCACCAGGAGAGTATTCTCAGTTAGTTAAAGTAAGCATTGAAGATGGGAAAAGACCTGTCATTATAGCTGAATATGGTGATTCCTTTGCGTGTGTGTCTCCAGACGATAAAAGCATTATATTTAATAGAAGGGGAGACCCTTATAGAGAGGCTTATAAAGGTAGCCATAACGGCGATTTGTTTTTATATGACATCAAAAAGAAAGTTTATTCACAACTGACAGATACACAAATAACCGAGCGATATCCTGTTTTTTCTCATGTTGAGAATGATATTATCTATTATTGTGCATCGGATGGAAAAGTGTTTCAAATATATAAATCTAATATTGCCAACATGTCAGATAAAGAACAGCTCACAAATTTTGATTTATGGTCGCCACGAGATTTATCAATATCAGATAATGATACAATAGTTTTTGAGTTATTTAATAAAATTTGTAAACTCAATACAGCAACTAAACAAGTAGAGGAAATAAAGATCACTATTGCAGAAGACTTTTTAGATAGCAGTATTGTTGAAGAAACCAACCATAATAAGGTTAAATCTTTTGCAATATCACCCAATGGGAAATTAGTTGTTTTTAACTATAAATACGATCTTTTTGCTGTACCAAGTGCAGGTGGAAAAGTAAAGCAAATTACTAATAATCAGGCTGGAATTGAAGATATTGTTATCGGTCAAGATAATGAAACCATTCTATTCACATCATATCTTAAAGGAGATTTGAAGCTATTCAAAACAAATATCAATAATCTTGATAAAATTGAGATGATAAAGTGGTCTCAAGATAAAAGAATTGTTAGCTTTAGCAGCTTTTATGATAGAATATTTATTAGATATCATCAAGGGGATAATAGAAATAGAATTGCCGTGATGGATTCAAATTATAACAAAGTAGAAGATTTGATTAAAGATCATAATGTAAGTTCTTACACCGTTAGTAAAGATTGTGAATACGTCTTTTATACAGTTTACGACAGGCAATCCAAAGCAAGCAATTTATATTTTTTAGATATAAAGAAAAATGAAAGCAGGCATATTCATAGTCAACTATCATATATCAGCAGTATTTCTCTTGATCCAGCAAATAATTATTTGTTTTTGTCCTTTGAGTCTGGAATACATAAGTTAAGTTTGAACAGATTTAATGAATTTGAAAATGATGAAGATAAATGGGATGATATTTTAACAACCAAGAGTGAAAAAGCCGAACATAAAGTCGCCGGTGAATTCAATTGGCAAAATCTTGATAATCGTTTTAACAAGATAGTTAGTGCAGATGAAGGCATGTGGGTTTATCCACTTTTTGCCACATCTGATTCTACATTATATTATATGAGTTATAGTAGAAAGAATAGCATTATTAAGAAAATAAGCTATAATGGAAAAGATGATAAGGAAGTATTTAATGCAAATAGCAAGATAGATACATTTGATTTTATAAATGGTGGTAAAACTCTATATTACTCGACTAATGGCAGTATATATAATACTCAACTACCTGGCAGTAAAGGTGAGCAATTAGCTTTTACGCATAGATATAAATACGATAAAATTAAGTTAAATAGTTCTATAATGGAGCATGTTTGGGCAAGTATGGCAAATAATTTTTATGATAAAAATATGCATGAACAAGACTGGAATAAGCTTTATAATCGCTTTTTCCCATATACAGAAAATCTATTGAGTGTGAGTATGCTGAGCTCAGTGATTGATGAAATGATAGGAGAGTTAAATGCCTCTCATACTGGGTATTATGGTCGCCATGAAAGTTTGAGTAATACAAAGCAAAGTTCATACATTGGAGCTACTTTTGACTATTCAAATAGACTAAAAAAAGGTTTAAGAATAAAAAAAGTATATAAAGATTCTCAATTAGCTGAAACTTGGAGTATTGTATCTGGAGATATTTTGCTTGCTATTGATGGTGTGGAAATTAACGAAAAAACAGCAGTTGATGAGCTTTTATATCATAAAGCTGGTGAGAAAGTAAGTTTGCTTTTTAAGTCTAAAGGGTTGACTGAAATAAAAGCGTTAAACTATTCATCGCAGAATAACTTACGTTACAACAATTGGGTTGCAGAAAGAGCAGAAATAGTAAATAAAGCAACTGGTGGCAAAATTGGTTATTTACATATTAGAAGCATGAATAAGCAAAGTTTAGATAAGTTTAAAGACGATTTATTAGCAAAAAACTTCTATACAAATGGATTGATTATCGATGTGAGAAAAAATGGTGGAGGTAATATTTCTGATGATTTAGTTGAAATATTAACAAGAAAACATCATTCATACACCCAAAGCAGATACTCAGATGAGGAACCGATAAGCTTTCCAACAGGCACTTATGAAAAACCTCTGGTATTATTGATTGATGAAGACTCTTTTTCAGATGCTGAAGTATTTCCTAATCTATTTAAATACCTAAAACTCGGAACCATAATCGGTATGCCAACAAGTGGCTCTGTAATAGGCACTGGGTCAGTTAACTTTATGGATGGCTCTTCTATGAGAATGCCATCGAGTGGCTGGTATACAATAGATAAAGATGGGTTGAGAAATATGGAAGGGAACCCTGCAGAGCCTGATATATTCGTACCAATGACTATTGAAGACATAATAACAGATAATGATAAACAATTACAAAAGGCGATTGAAGTTTTAGGGTTTTAAATAATCTAATGTTACAGCTGTAAAACTAAACAAAGCTGGAAGCACGTATTTTATGCAAGCATCCAGCTTTGTTTTTGTCTTACAGTATTGTTATATTACTATTCTTTTTCTGCTAAATTTTGTACATATTCACACATGTAGATTTCGTCTTTTTTATCTGTGAGTACTATTAAGTAATCGCCAGCAAATATTTTTGTATTACCTTTAGGAATTAATTCATTTCTACCACGTCTAATTCCAACTAATAGGCAAGATTTGGGCCATTGTATATCCATAATTTGTTTTTGGTCGATATGGGAGCCCATGCGAACAGCTACTTCTATAATAACTTTTTGATTACTTTCTTCTATGATATTCTTTTTGTTCTCTTTTATAAAGCGAGCAAGAAGTGTTTCATAAATAGCATCAGATTTTAGCAAATCAGCTGTCAAATATGCAGTAATTGAGACCACACTTAGAGAAAGTAGATGGCTAAATGAGCCTGTCATTTCAGTAATTAAGAGGCTTCCTGTAATAGGAGCTTTGACAATGGCAGTAAAATAGCCAGCCATAGCTAAGACAATAAAGTTATTTATATATACGCTATCTATGCCAGTAGCTGAAGTAATCAAGTATCCATAAACATTACCAATCAGAGCCCCAATAACTAAAAGTGGCAAAAAAATACCTCCAGGTGCACCACTACCATAACTAATCATTGTGAAGAGGAATTTACCCACAAGAAGAATCAATAGAAACTTTAGAGCAGTACTTTGATGAACCAAATCTATTACGAGATGATGCCCACCACCTAATATATCAGGCAGAAAAAAGCCAAGTGCACCAGCAATTAAAACAGGTATTACCATCTTAAATGGTTCTGGGATAAACTTCATTTTCTTGTAATAATTTAATGAAAAAATCAATGACTTGTTAAAATAAACTCCTGATATACCGATTATTACTCCTAACAATAATATTGATCCATAATACTTTAGAGGTAAAATCTCAAGAACAGATAAATTGAATACAGGGTCAAAACCAAAAATCACTTTATTGAAGAAATCAGCTGTAATACAGGCTACAGTTGTCGGTAATAAGACAAGAGGGGAGAAGTTTTTGTGCACCTCTTCCAGAACAAAGACAATTCCAGAAAGTGGTGCACTAAAAGCACCAGACAATCCTGCTCCTGCACCAGAAGAAATCAAGTATTTCTCTTCAATTCTAACTCTCTTGAAAATACGACTGACGCCCTTTCCAATTAAAGCTCCCATTTGTACAGATGGTCCTTCTCGACCCAGCGATAGACCAGCTGCAATCATCAGAAAACCATTGGTAAATTTGTTGAATAAAGTTTTCCACCAACTCATATCAATATGCCCTAAAAGTTCACCTTCTACTTGTGGGATACCACTACCGCTGATCATTGGCACTCTTTTTGTGCGGTATTTAACATAAATGGCAATAAGTATTAATAATAAAAACCAAATAGGGATTAACCAATAGTGTGATTTCATATATCTATACGCAGTTGTAGATAGTTTGCCTGCAAAATCGAGCATGATACGGTATGCAACAACAACAATACCAGTGATTAAGCCAACTAAAATTGACTCAAATACAAGCTTCATTTTAATATCTTGCCAATGGCGTATAGTGTTTAGAATATTATTTTTCATGATAATTATACTTATTTTTTATATAATTTAATTCGTCTTCTTTTGTTAAAAACTTTTTATCTATTTTGCTAATATACAGATCTTGAAGAATCTTAGCTATAACTTTTCCATCTTTTTCACCAAGATTGATGATGTCATGCCCGTTTAGCTCGGTTTTTATAGAGCTGTCGTACAATAAAAAGTTCTTTATATAATCTATAATTTCTTTATGTTTACTGTTTGATGCAAGTGCAAGTAAAACTTCGTGGTTAATCTTTTTTAAATGCCATGCAACTTCGCCTCTTGTGGTTGTACTCAGATTATCGCAAAAAAATGCCTTGATACAGATATAATCGTTAAAAGATTTTTTAAGTTGTAACGGAAACTTATACTGTTGAAAGAATTTTTCTGCTGAGCGTTTAGTCATGTCTTTTGTTAAAATGCACATATAAATAAGCCAATTTTTAATGCTTTTGTTAGTAAAGCTCTCTTGATACCAAAGAATCATACGTGAAGCAGTCTCCATTTGGTTCTCTTTTTCTTTATTCATAGTCAAGTTTGGGTTAATACTGTATAATATTTTTAATTTTTTTAGTCTTGAGAAAAATCGATGAACATGTTCGTCTTCACAAGCTTTTACTAATTCTTGAGTAATTCTTTCAACAGAAACCCGCTTTAATAGCTTTAGATCGAGTGCCGCTGTTATTAGATGCTTAGTATTTTTATCTATTTCGAACTGATATCTCTGTTCAAAGCGAACAGCTCGCAAAATACGAGTAGGATCATCAGAAAAGCTCATATTGTTAAGAGTCTTAATTGTCTTAGTTTGAATATCTTTTCTTCCATTATAATAGTCAAAAAGCCTACCATAAAACTTTTGATTTATTTGAATAGCCATACTATTGATAGTGAAATCGCGTCTATATAAATCATTCTTTATTGATGACATTTTAACGGCAGGTAAAATACCTGGTTTATCGTATATTTCAGAACGAGCACTTGCAAAATCTATCTTGATATTCTTATTGTTTTTGGTATTAAACACGACTATAGCAGTACGAAATTGGGGAAAACTTGCTGTTGGTAGATTGAATCTATCGCTCAATGCTTTGCTAAACTCTATTGCATCTCCTTCGATCACAATGTCAATATCCACATTTTCTTTATTCATTATTAAATCACGAACAAAACCACCAACCAACCATGCATTTATGCCAAGAATATCTGCAAATGCACCAGTATGGTTGATAACTTTTAAAATCTCGTTATTAATCTTTTTTAGGTAACCACTTGCATTATCAAAGCTTCCTTCGCTAAATTCTACTTGTTGTTCAAAAGTTGCTTTGATGATATCTCTGCGTGACACAATTCCAATTAGTACGGGTTGCCCTTTTTTATCGTTGTCAATAACGAGAAGGCGACCGATATTGTGTCTAATAAGCGTTTCTTGTGCTTTGTAAATTGAAGTATTAGAATTTACAGAGATGATATCAGTTGACATGATATTATCGACTGTTTTTGCACTTAATTTGTGTAATACAGCTTGTCCAACGTCCTTTTTAGTAACAATACCAACAACTTTTTTGTCTTTAAGAATTGGTATAGCACCAAAATTTTGATTACTTAGCTTTTTACCAACTTCATAAATCTTTGTTTTGACCGTAGCTGTTTCTACATCTTTAGTCATAATGTTCGCAACAGTACCATGCTTGATAATACTGTCATGTATTAATTGGTGAATTCTTTTTTTGATAATATCGGGGGGAATATTGTGTACAGTAGCTGAGCCAGATGATAAATGCCCTCCGCCATTGTATTCACTCAATATTGTATTAACTTGTATAAAGAGAAAATCACTGCGTCCAATAATTATTGTTTTATCAGGTAAGATAACAAACGCAAAGAGACATTTAATATTTTCAGACTGACGAATTATTTGTAATAGTTTTGCGATATTATAAATTTCATTCTCAAGAATAATGTCAAAAAAGTGTACTTGTATTCCACTAAAATCTAATACCTCCATAGTCGAAACTAACTTGTTCATTAATTGAATTTCTTTAGTGTTCAACTGTGGTTGTAAATAACTATTTATAAAGCTTATCGAAGCACCCATATTAATTAGATAAGCCAATGCAGAAAAGTCTTCTGAGGAAGTATTGATAGCCTTAAATGAACCTGTATCAGAATAAATACCAAGAGCTAAAAAGCTTGCTGTCAAGGGATCAATAGTAATTCCCCTTTCAATTATTTCTTTAATTAATATTGTGGTGCATGCACCGTAAGCTTCGTATCTATAGTAGAGAAACTTATGATTCTCAAGTTTTGGTGGATGGTGATCAAAGCATATCACTGGCACTTCTGGGTTGTTTATTAAATATTCTCCGATCTTTCCTGTTCTTTCATAATTGGAATTGTCAACCATGATAACACTTTTTATATTTTTTAGATTAATAGCTCTCTCTTTTATAATATCAAATCGACCAGGATAGTCTTTAATAAGTTGTCTTACAGTTATATCAGCTGCACCAGCTAAGCATAACTTAGCATCAGGAAAAAGCAGCTTTGCAGCTATCATTGATGCTAATGCATCTAAGTCGCAATTAAAATGACTACAAATTATATTCATGGCTGTATAGTTTAAGGGATTTGAGGTTTATTTCTTTATTGAAATGAACATTGAATTGGTTATTTAAAACAGTTTTATACTGACTGATAAATAGTTCACTTTCTTGTATTAAGTGAATCATTTTCCAGAAAGAGTCTTGGTGATACAATATAAGCTTTAGCGTTGAATCTAAATGCTGATAATCAGTATTTAATATATTTTCTTGCAGGCATTGCTCACAAATAAATCTATTAAATCCATCAATTGCCATGATTTCGGTTTCATTTGATTGGCAAAACCCACATGTAATAGGCAGAAAGTGTGGGTTTATTATAGATAATAATTGAAATGTAAAGCGTGCAAAATAGACTAAGAAGTTATCATTAATGCTTTTAAAATGGTATAAAAACTGATTAACATATTTATACACCGATTCCAAGTCTTCATTATTGATTATTATGTGCCTTAAAAGCTCAAAAACAGCTGATAAACAAACTAATTTGTTATAACTTGATCCTGAACAGTACTTGTTTAAAATAGCTGTATTTTGCATTGTATAGAGCTCTGCACTTGGGCTTTTACTGAGTTTTAATTCTAACTCGTTGTATAGTTGTATTGTTTCTTGGTTTGGGTTATTAGTTTTCTTGATTCCATGTGCTATAAAAGAAATAAATGCAAAATCTTTGGAAAAACATTGAACTATATAGCTTGATTCTTTCCACTCAGTTTTTTGAGTTATAATTGCTGATGTAGTCAAATTCATTTTTATTGTAAGGTACTGTTTATGATTCTCATAAGATCATTTATGGTAAATGGTTTTATAAGAAGAGCTGCAAATCCATTTTCTTTAAAGTTTTTAACGATAGGATCGGTAGCATTGCTGCTCATGATAATTATTGGGATGTTTGGGTAATTGCTTTTAAAATTGGCAAAGGAATTATCTTCGTTATTCATACATACTTTTATTGATGAATCTGTTAAGATCAAATCATATGGCAAGTTATTCTCTGTATAGTTTTTTAAAATATCAAACAACTCTCTACAATCTAAAACGAAATCAACAGTATGATTAAAGTGTTTAAGCAATTTTTGTATCATTGTGCGCACCATTTCTTCATTTTCGAGCACCAGAATTCTACTCTTACCAAGCATGGGTTGCTTCTTTTTGCTTATTTCTTTTTCATCAATCACTTTTCTTTCTCCTGCAGGCAAGTAAATATGTAATGTTGAGCCATAATTTTCTTTAGATTCGACTTCTATCAGTCCGTTATGTTGTTTAATAATAGAATAGCAGGTTGTAAGTCCAAGTCCATCGCCCATTTCTTTTGTAGTAAAGTATGGGTCAAAAATATACTTTAAATTTTCCTCACTTATTCCTTGTCCATTATCCTTTATGGATATTTTTATATAATCTTGTTCTGTAAGCCGAGAATCAGTTTGATTTGATGGTCTATAGTTTTCTAAGTTTATCTTTATAACACCTCCATTTGGCATAGCATCATATGAGTTAATCAGAATATTTTGAATTACTTGTGTAATTTGTTGTTTATCAACCATAACGTTTCTTAGCATTGGTTCAAAGAACAGCTGATAAATAATATTTGTTCCTGCTGCTGCAATACTTATAGCGTTTTGCACTAAATCTTGAATATTTACGTTTTCTTTCATAGGCGTTCCGCCTTTTGAGAAAGTAAGAAGTTGATTTGTAAGCTCTTTTGCTCTACCACATGCTTTTTCAGCGTCATCTAAATATTTATATATTTCAGAAAAGCTTGGTAAAGATAGCTTTGATAGGCTAATATTTCCGATAATTGTTGACAAGATATTATTAAAACTATGTGCTAATCCAGCAGCAAGGTGGCCAATTGAGTTTAATTTATTTTCTTTGATTTGCAGCTCTTCAGTTTTCTTTTTTTCAGTTAGGTCAGTTAATATTATTAAATAATTATTATCTTCATTAGATAAAGCAACTGTTTCTATTTGTGCATAGAACGGATCATTATTATATCTATACAAAGTACATTCGAATCTATTATACTCTTTATTTAATTTTAGTTTTTTGAGTTGTTGTATAACAAAGGATTTTGTTTCTTTGGCAAAAATCTTATCAAAGCTAACGGTATTAACATTTTTAATATAAAAGATTTTTAAAAGTGATTTGTTAAAATATTTGATATTTAAGTATTCATCTATTTCAATGATAGCAAAAGGGGTTATATTTAATAAGCTTTTGAGCCTTTCGCTCATGAGAGCAATTTCTTTATCTTTCAACTCAATTGATTTAAGTATTTCCCAATCTTTTAAAAAACGTTTTGTTAGGCGAGGCAAGTCTTGAAATAATTCTGGACTTTTGACAAGATAATCAAGAGCCCCCAACTTTATAGCTTTAACAGCATATTCCTCATTACCAAAGCTCGTTAAGAGTACAGTAGGTATTAATTTTGCTGTGTTATTATAGTCTAATATTTCTAAGCCATCACCATCAGGTAGCTTTAAATCAACCAAGATAATATCAGGAGTATCATTGTTCAATAATTCTTGAGCATTGCCAATAGTTGTTGCCCTTATCAAGTGATATTTGTTAATATCTCTTAAAAAGGAATGTGCAATTAACTCGTAATGATTATTGTCATCTTCAATTAAAAGTATTTTTATGCTCTTTTCCATTTATAACCCTAACTTAGATTTACCAAACAGTTTGTGATTTAATACTCAATTACGTTATCAACGAACCAATCCATATGCAAAAGATCATCTTTGTCTATGACTTCCATAGCTTTTAGTCTAAGTTTTCCTTTATTATCAGTTATTGGACCCTCAAAAACATTTATAACTCCAACTTGTAATTCTTGTTTTCTGCGTTCGATATATTGTTTTATGTCATCTGTCACAAATTCATTAAAGGGTGACAAACCAACAAGCCCAGATTTTAGCCCCCAATCCACAGCTTCACTTTGCCACGTTTTATTATATACTTGTTTTATAACTTCATCATATAGAACAGCCCAATTCCATACTGGAGCAGTGATATGAGTATTAGGTGCATAATTTGACATATCACAGTTAAAACCGATAGACAAAACATTATGTTTTGCTGCCTCAATTTGAACATTAGCAGTATCAAGATTTTGTAAAATAATATCACAACCATTTTTAACAAGAGCATCAACTGCTTTAGATTCCTCTATAGGGTCATCCCAAGAGTTAGTCCATTTAACATATAAGCGTGCATTCTGATTGACATTTGCAATACCACGAGCATAGCTATTTATATTGCGTACAACTTCTGCAATAGGCTCAGAGGCAACAATACCAATTTTATTGCTATTAGTTAAATACCCAGCACTTATGCCAGCGAGGTAGTTAGCCTCATATAATCTTCCAATATAAGAGCCAACATTGTATGACAAGCCAGAATCTCTACAATGCATAAACACTATGCTTGGATAATTTGAAGCAACATTAAACACTGCTTCTGCGTGTTCATAAGATGTTGCAAATATAAGGTCATAACCTTGATCTGCAAACTGTTTCAAAGCTTGTTCTGTTTTTTCAGTTGTATTCATATTTTCTATAGCTATCGTTTTTTCAACAATATCCAAATCTTTGATAGCTAATCTTCCCTGTTCGTGTGCATATGTCCAACCAGAGTCTCCAACTTGATTTAAGTAGAGAAACGCTACTTTAATTTTTTCTTTTTTATCTGTTTTTTTTATACATGATATGCTAAATAAAGAGTATAAAAGTAGAATACAAATAACAAATATTTTTTTCATTTTTACCTCCTATCAAAATATTTAGTTATTCTTTGCCGCCTTTATAAATGCACTAAATATTGGGTGTGGGTTTTCTGGATTTGACTTAAATTCAGGATGATACTGAACCCCTAAGTAAAAAGGATGATTATCAATTTCAATAATTTCAATTAACAAATCGTCTGGTGATGTGCCACTAAACTTCATTCCATGTTTCTCAAAGATGTCTCGATATTTATTATTAAACTCATATCTATGACGATGTCTTTCAGTTATATTTTCTTGTTTGTATATGCTAAATGCGAGGCTATCTGGAGTTAATTTACAAGGATATGCACCAAGTCTCATTGAGCCACCAATATCATCGATATATTTTTGGTCAGGCATAAGAGCGATAACTGGGTTTTTACAATTTTCATTAAACTCACTGCTGTATGCATCTTCTATATTACATACGTTTTTGGCAAACTCGATGCTTGCTACTTGCATACCAAGACAAATTCCCAAGAAAGGTATTTTATTTGTTCTTGCATACTTAACAATCTCGATTTTACCGTCAATTCCTCTTATACCAAAGCCTCCAGGTACAAGAATAGCATCAACATCGTTCAAAAGGCTATGATACTCTTGTGAAGTGTATTGTGCTTCAGAGTCAATCCATTTAATATAAAGTTTTACATTATTCCATGCTGCTGCATGATACAGAGACTCAACAACGCTCTTATATGCATCTTTGTGTTCTATGTATTTACCGCAAATAGCAATTTTAATATTCCCATCTTGGGGGTTTTTTATATTGTTTAAGAAAGTATCCCATCTGGAAAAATCAACATTTCTTTCTTCGATTCTAAGATGTTGGCAAATACGGCTTTGCATTCCATCATCAAAATAAATCTTTGGTATTTCATAGACACAATCTACATCAATTGCACTGAAAACATTTTTTTCTGATACATTGGTAAAAAGAGCAATTTTTTGCTTAATTTCTTCATCAAGCTCTTTTTCACAGCGGCATAATAAAATGTCAGGTTGAATTCCTATTTCTCTGAGCTTATAAGCACTATGTTGTGTGGGCTTAGTTTTAACTTCTCCTGCTGTTGGGATATATGGCACATAAGAAAGAAAGATAAACATTGAGTTTTCATAACCAACTTCGAGCCTAAACTGTCTAACTGCTTCTAAAAAAGGTAAGCTTTCAATATCACCGACTGTACCACCGATTTCAGTGATAACTATATCGTTATCCACTGCAAGTTTTTTGATAAAGCGTTTAATTTCATTTGTAACGTGTGGTATTACTTGAACTGTCTTACCAAGATATTCGCCTTTTCTTTCTTTTTTAATCACATTTTCATAAATCACGCCAGAGGTCGTATTTGAATTTCTGTTTGTTGCAAGCCCAGTAAATCTTTCATAATGACCCAAATCCAAATCAGTTTCAGCACCATCTTCTGTTACAAAGACTTCTCCGTGTTGAAAGGGGCTCATTGTACCAGGATCGACATTTAAATAAGGGTCAAGCTTTTGCATAGCTACTTTATAACCCATTTTCTGTAGCAAAAATCCTATGGATGCCGATGCTATACCTTTACCCAGAGACGACAATACACCGCCGATTACGAAAATATGTTTTGCCATTTATAACCACCTTTTCTTTTATTCATATTTTTTTTATATTTAGTTAGTCAAAAGACAAACCTATGTCTCTGATTCGAGAATATTAATATTATGTTGATAAAGCTTAGTTTTTGAATTTGCCAAGCTAATTGTTTTATTGTTTATTTGCAATCTTATGCAGCAGTTATTTAACATACATTCATCGAACAGTAAATAACCAGTGTTCTTTGTCAATGCTGGGTTCAGCCCTACAGTTAGATATGCTTCTTGCAAAGAATTCATTAATAATTTGTTTAAAAAGATATTGTCATCATTTTGATTAAGAAAATCAGTAGCAATGATTTTACCTTTTTCAAAGATTATTTGAACATCGCTATAGGATTTGGTATCCAAATACACCTTATCTGCATAAAAAATGCCATCTAAGCTGTCAATTTTCTTTTCTATCCTACCTGTTGGGAGAACCATAAAGCAACGACTTCCAAAATCTCCATTATACATCTGAGTATCAGTAATTGTGAACTTTACTTCAAGATTTCTATCTTCAGTTATTAAATTACATTTATCATGCTTTTTAAACTTATTCTCAGCTATGAGTGACTGTTTTTTGAGTTCATGATAGTCAATATTAATTGCTTTGAGATAGCTATTATTAAGAGCTTGATAATCAAGATTATAGTATGTGGCTAAAGCATTGGTAGGCAATCCCATAAGCACAACTTTTTTACTTTGTTTTCTTATTTGGTGCCATAATTCATTAGCTGAAATATTATAGCGGCTCAAGTAATATAAAGGCATATCATCCATAAAATATGGATTAGATTTCCAACTAAAATCGATAAATATATCAGCAAGGCTAACCCATTTTTCATAGTATTGGTTTGGCATATTTAACTCATTCAAACTTAATTCAGAAAACACTCTTTTACGAAGATTTTCAGACGCTATATCCAAAATAGGGAATGCTTGAATTTTCCTAACAACCAAAGCAAATTCTTCAAGTAGCGGTATTTCAACCAAAGGATCATCCAAATCGTACCCATTATGAAGTTCAGCACTAAGATTTATTGTCATATTTTGCTTAACTTTTATGACATTATGAATGATATTAAATGCTATTGCTGCTAAATCCATTATTTGTTATACTCCTAAAACTTTCTATAATAACACTAAGATGCTAAAGTCTATCCACATACCAAGTCTCACCAAGTTTAACTTTGGATAGTGTAAAATTCTTAATATCAAGAATATCCTGTGCTATTTTGCAAAATTTCTCCTCATTATCACTAACAAAGAATAAGTCTTTACCTTTTTCGATATTTTCACCATTCTTTAAAACACTTTCTATATCAGATAAAATCGAAGTTGCTGAATCTACAAGATTTACTTCATTACCCATAAATTCTTGTATTGCTGTTTTTAAGATTGGATAGTGTGTACAACCAAGAACAAGTGTGTCAATGTTTTTGGTTTTAAAATCTTCTAAATACTCTTTTATTATATCACGAGTAATTGGATGATTTGCCCAACCTTCCTCTGCCAACGAAACGAATAGGGGGCAGGCTTTAGAATAAATAATAACATCAGGGTTAATATTATGAATAGTCTTTGTATACGCTTCACTTCGAATCGTTCCTTCTGTTCCAATTACTCCTATTTTATTGTTTTTACTTACTTTTACAGCGTTCATTGCACCAGGCTCTATGACTCCGAGTATTGGTATATCAAACATTTTTTTTAAAACATTAAGAGAAACTGCAGAGGATGTATTACAAGCAATAACAACCATTTTAACGTCTTCTTGTATCAAGAAACGGGTGTTTTGAATAGAGTAATCAATCACTGTATTCTTTGATTTTGGTCCATAAGGGACACGTGCTGTATCTCCAAAATAGATAATATCTTCATATGGAAATTTTTTGCGGATTTCTTTGAAGACTGTTAGCCCTCCAACACCTGAATCAAATACTCCAATTGCTTGTTTTTTTCGTTTCATTATTAGCTCTTATGGTAGGATGTTTTCTAATACTTTTTCATCAATCTTTTCAATAAGTTTTATTATTAAATTAAGTGTAGCTTGATAATCAGACATTTTAATCATACCGTTATGGCTATGTGCATAGCGTACAGGTACTGCTAACACAACAGTAGGGACTCCGAGGTTTGACACATGAATCTTTGCAGCATCAGTACCACCTGATTTTCTTACTGCAATCTGGTATGGTATTTTATTTTCTTCGCAGACATCAATTACAAGATTTTTTAATGCTGGGTTTGTAATCATGGTAGGGTCTATAACACGCATTTGCAGACCTTTGCCCAAACCACATTGCATTTCGTCTCGATTGCCTGGAAAGTCGTCTCCAGGAGAGCCTTCAAGTACAATAGCCAAATCTGGCTTTACCAAATTAGCGATGGTTTGAGCTCCTCTTGTACCAACTTCTTCTTGTGCTGATCCTGCACAGAAGATTGTATTGGGGTGTTTGTTTTCTTTAAAATATTGGGCTGTTTCGATTGCAAGTGCAATACCTGCTCTATCATCAAAAGCTTTTGAAATCATAATGTCTTTATCTTCGATATAATGGTAGTGAGTAATTGGAACAATAAAGTCGCCTTTTCTAATCTCAAATTTTTCGATTATTTCAGTGTCTGATTCAGCACCTAAATCAATATACATATCTTCCAAGGTAAGTCGCCCAGTGCTGTCTTTGAGATGATGAACTGGCACAGAGCCAATTAGTCCTGTAAATCTTTGCCCTTTATGATTTATAACTTCAACAGGAGATGACATAAGAGTACGTGGATCCCAGCCACCGATATTTATAAATCTCAGCAAACCATTTTTTGTGATAGAATGGACCATAAAGCCAATTTCATCAAGATGACCTACAAGTAAAATTCGAGGTTTTTCTGAACTACCTTTTAGTTCAAATGCAATAGAGCCTAAATTGTCTTTTATAAATGGGACATTGTCTCCAATTTGAGATATCATGTACTCTCTGATTGGCTTTTCATCCCCAGAAACACCAGGTAATAATGTAAGATTCTTTAAAATTTCTTTTGAACTCATAACATACTCACTTTCTATATTAGATCTTTTATATCACTTTCTACAATTAATGAGATTTGTCAAGAAAATTCACTAATAATTGTGATAAAAAAATAATAAAACCAATAATTTGATTATTTGAAAATTCTTAAAAGACTAATAACAAGACAGATAAATATGCTTATATTGTAAATATTATTATAAATACTGCATAGATTAGCAATTTGTAACTATCTTCTTTATAGTTCGATAATGGAGATATATTCCTTTTTATATTTATAAATAATAATTAGAAGAGCTAAAATATCAGTTTATTGAAACTATATCGATGCAATTGCTTTTTGATATTAGTTTTTTTTTCGGTTATACACACATAAAAATTAGTATTCTACTGATAACTATTATGGATATTTACTTGTTAAACTGAAAATATTATAGGTTCTTGAACAATCTCCTTTAATTATCCTAAATAAGGCTATCTTAAACTCTAAACACTCCTTATTGATTCCCCTTTAAATCCCCTTCATTCTCCAAGATAGCAACGGGATGGTAACGGGATGGTAACGGGATGGTATTAAGAAAACAATTATTTTGGACTAATCATCTCATATAAACAACTATATTACTTAATATTAATAAACCGATACTTGAAGATATATATTGACTTATATTGTATGCTTAGAAATTTGTCAATTTAAAGAGATAAAATAAATGGAGGATAAATGAACCTTAAAGAAGTAAAAAGCTATATTTTCATAACTATTGGTTTGTTTATGAATGCTTTTGCATGGGCAGCTTTTCTCATCCCTCACGAAATCGTAGGTGGTGGAATCAGCGGGGTAGGTCTGGTAATTTTTTCAAAGACAGGCATTCCAGTTGGTATTACAGTTCTAATTTGTAATCTTATACTTATTCTTATAGCACTCAAAGTGCTTGGTTCAAAGTTTGGAGCAAAGACAATTTATGGTATATTTGCATTATCAACATCACTTTCAATTCTACAAAAACTAATTCCTAATGCACTTGTATCAGATCCTTTTTTAGCAACATTATTAGGAGGTGCAATAGGTGGATCAGGTATGGGTATTGCTTTTACGCAAGGTGGAAGCTCTGGAGGAACAGATATTATTGCGATGATGGTCAATAAATACAGATACATTAGCCCTGGTAAAGTAATCTTATTTATTGATATTTTTATCATTTCATCATCATTTTTTATTTACAATTCAATTGAAAAAATCATTTATGGCTTTATTGTAATGACAGTAGCAACATATTCAATAGATATGGTTATCAACGGTGCACGAGAATCAGTGCAAATAATGATTATATCAAAACATTTTGAAGAGATAGCAAATCAAATTGGTGTTGAATTGAATAGAGGTGTTACTTTACTTAATGGCAAAGGTTGGTATTCAAAAGAAGATATACAAGTTGTAATGACAATGTCCCACAAAACGCAAGCGAGTGAGATTATGCAAATTGTTTCAAGTATAGATAAAGAAGCCTTTGTATCAATGGCTCGTGTAATGGCTGTTTTTGGAAAAGGATTTGAGCAATTAAGACACTAAAATAATGTTTGACAAAAATAGATAGTCTTGCAAAATGGATAAAAATTCTTAATTGAGGGCATATGAAAAAACGATACTGGCTTAATCTAATTGTTATTATATTGTTAATAGCTTTTTCATTTTATCGATACAAACAAAGAATCTATACTGTAAAAAATTCACAGATTATGATGGATACACAGATTGATATTTCAATATCTTCGAAAAATAAATCTGTTAACAGAATTGTTGATAAAAGTTTTAACATTGTCCGGATTTTTGATGACAAATTTTCGTATTATAACGAGAACAGCGATCTTAATAAAATCAATGCCAGCACTTCAGATTCAATAAATATTGATCGTGATTTTTATGATATTTTTAAAATAGCCGAAGATATATACCAACAAAGTAACGGTTTGTATGATGTTTCTATTGGTAACTTAATCGAGCTTTGGGATTTTAATGAAGGAGATATTCCTTCGAAAGAAAAACTTGACTCCATAATAGGAAACGATACGTTTGAATTGATTCAGTTTGATAGCAAAATACTTAAAAAACCAAAAAATATGAAAATAAATCTTGGCAGTATTAGCAAAGGGTTTATAATCGACAAAGCAATGAGTTTTGTTGTTAAGCAAGGTGTTGAAGAGGCATTTATTAATGCTGGTGGAGACTTAAAAGTATATCGAAAAGATGAAAAACCTATCAAAATTGGAATTCAACACCCAAGAATACCAAATAAAATAATTGCTACATTAAAAGTTAGCAATAAAGCAGTAGTTACTTCAGGAGATTATGAGCGATATTTTGAAAAGGATGGGAAACGGTATCACCATATAATAAATCCCAAAACAGGATTCCCTGCTCAAAACACAATCTCTGTAACTGTAATTTCTGAGTCTGCTACATTGGCAGATGCATTGTCAACAGCTTTATTTGTAATGAACCCAATAGATGGTATTGATTTAATAAAACAATATCCAGAAACAGAAGCTATTATATATTATCAGTCAGGCGATGGGCTCATATCATTAAAGTCTGAAGGAATGAAAGAATACATAGTATCGGAGTTGAATATTGATACAAAATGATATACAAAACCAAAAAGATAATCGTAATATTAAAATAGATAAAGTAGGCGTTAAAAATATTAGCTATCCAATTATTGTTGAAGATAGGACAAATAAAACTCAACATACTATTGCAAATATTGATATTTTTGTTGATCTTACCGAAGTCTTTCGTGGCACACATATGAGTAGGTTTTTAGAAGTACTTAATAGCTATCATCAAGAAGTGCTGATTGATAATTTAGAAGCATTTTTAAACGACATTAAAGAAAAGCTTGGCTCCAATACTGCATATATTAATCTAAGTTTTCCCTATTTTATAAAAAAAATAGCACCTGTGTCGAAAATTGAGTCTTTGCTGAACTACCAATGCGAATTATCAGCAAGTCTAAAAAATGAATTAGACTTTATAATTGGTGTTACAGCACCTGTTACCGCTTTATGCCCTTGTTCGAAAGAAATAAGCGAGTATGGTGCACACAACCAAAGATCTGCTGTAACTCTCAAAGTTAAATACAAAGGCTTTGTCTGGCTGGAGGAATTAATTGAATATATTGAAAGTTCGGCAAGTTGTGAGGTTTTTCCTTTGTTAAAAAGAGTAGATGAAAAATTTGTTACAGAACAAGCTTATGATAATCCATACTTTGTCGAAGACATTGTCAGAGAGATCGCTATAAAAGTAAAGGAAGATAAAAGAATTACCTGGTTTTCAGTTGAAGCAGAAAACTTTGAATCGATTCATAATCATTCAGCCTATGCTTTTATTGAACAGGATAACGTATAAAACAATGAAGTTAAAAGACAAAATTCTTGCAAATAAGTTTAAAGCTATTTATGCTAAAGATAATTCTCACCCAATCGTTAATATGCAGCTTTATGTTAAAATGGGCTCTGGTTGGGAAAGCGATGAGCAGGAAGGTTTTACTCATTTACTTGAGCATTTAGTTTTTAAATCCACAAAAAAGTATCCAAATAGTAGTATTATGTCAAAAGCTTCATCTCTTGGTGCATATATTAATGCTTATACTGATTATGATACGACATGTTTTTATATAAGCTTGCCCCGCTATAAGACTGCAAAAGGAATCGAACTTTTGTCTCAATTAGCAATCTCTGCAAACTTTTCTGATGAGGACTTTGAATCAGAAAAAAAAGTTGTTATTGAGGAATTGAAACAATATCAAAAAGACAAAGAAGAATATTTTATAGAGCAAATACCGCGTTTGTATTTCAAAGAAAGCCCATACAATAAGCCTATCATCGGTTCAATTACTGCACTCAAAAAATGTAAAGCAGATGAAATCAGACAATTCTATAAACAATACTATGTTCCTGAAAACTGCTTTTTATGTGTGACTGGAGATATTGAATTTTATAGAATTCATAAGACTGTAGAAAAATACTTTTCTGAGTGGACCTGTAACAATGAGAACAAAACAAAACTACAATATCATATTGCACAATATAGTAAAACTAATAATGTTCAATACGACAATAATTTAAGACATCTAATATATGAACATTTCCCACAAAAAATGAAAAGTAAATATTTGGCTTTTGTTTTTCCTGAATATTCTGATAAGCAAGAAGAATCGTTACAGCAGACACTATTAACAAGAATACTTTTTCTTGGCAATAATTCAATTCTTCATAAGCGTTTATTTTTAAAAGATAAGCTCATTTATGATATGAAAGTCCACTCTTATTCTGGAGTAAATAGTGGAATTTGTATTCTGTTGATATCATTACGTAAACAAAACTATGCATATAGAGTAATTGAGACAATATTTGAAGAAATAACTAAATTTATGACAGGAAAATCAGGTAAGGAAGAACTTGATAATTCCCGTACTGTACTTGAGTATTCTTATTATTACTCATTTGAATATATAGAATCTTTGAATAATTGTTTGTCTTATGAAGAAATAATTGGAGACTATAAAGAGATATTTAATTGGCTATATAAAATAAGAAAGATAAGCATCCACAATCTAAGAGATTTAGCTAAAGAACTATTCTCACCAGATAAACTTATGGTCGTTAGTGCAGGCAAAACAAGTTTGAGAAAAGAAAAAATTGAAGAATTATTTAAGCTCAATTTGAATGATAATTATAATAGCACTGCAGAACGCAATCCAGCAATAATTGGTGAGATAGATAAAGGCAAAAGCAAGAATTATGCAAATTTAAAAATATCACATACTATGTTAAAAAAAAATAGACATATGGAGCATATCTTACCAAATGGGATAAAGCTCTTTATTAATAATAGTTCTCAAAAAGATTTGTGTGGTATATCACTTGCATTGAAAAGCTCTCAGTTGTATGAAAATCAATCACAATTAGGACTAAATCAACTTACTTCAAGTATGCTTTTGTATGGAAATAAGTCTATGGAATATGTTGACTTCTTAAGCTATTGTAGCAATAATGGTATTTCTTTCTCTGTTTCATGCTCTAAAGAAAATACAAAAATTCGGGCAAAATGTTTTTCAGATAAATTGGTTGAATCTTTATCTTGTATATCTGACACTCTTTATAAGCCAACCTTTCCTTTAGAACATTTTTATAATGTTAAAAATACATATATTAGCAATATAGAACGTGCAACTGATTTTCCAGAAACAATGGCTTTGTATTCCTGGAAACAGCTTTTATTTGGTATGAATTCAAATCTATTGGGTAAAGATGGTCAAATAGAAACACTTAGCAAATTTGAACAAGAAGATTGTGTTAAATGGCATCAAGATCATCTAATAAACAGCAAAGCAAGCCTCGTCATTACAGGTGATTTGGATTTTGATAAAACTATTAAAGCTTGCGAAAACATTTTCACATTAGGTAAACACCCACAAGAAAACGATTTAAGTATTATAGCCGATATCAATCCATCTGAACAACGAAAAAAGTTGATACGAAATGGTTCAGATCAATCAATCATCTTTGTTGGAGGCTTTAGTTGTCCATATGCAGAAACAGAAGAGCGTATGGCTTTATTAGTGCTATCACAAATATTAGGTGGCGATTTAAACTCAAGACTTTTAAAAGAATTACGAGAAAAAAGAGGAATAGCTTATTCTATTGGATTTAACTTTGATAGTTTAATGCATACAGGCTATTTTAATGCTTATACTATTGTGGATAAAAGTTTTGAGGATAAAGCTTTAGAAGTTATTCATAAGATATTTTCTACAATAAGAGAAAGAGGAGTTAATTTAAAAGAAATAAATACATCTAAACAATATATTAAAGGTTTGAGTTACTTCGAAGAAGAAGGCGTACTATCTCAAGCACAAACATTGTCTTCACTGTTTTTAGAAAATAAAGATTATGATTATTATCAAAAAAGGGATCAGCGCATTAAGATGGTAACAAAGGATCAGATTCAATTAATTGCCGATAAATATTTTAGACCAGAACAGTTGTATACTTTAACTTATAGTTAAAATTATGAAAGTAAGTGTTGGAATTGATTGTGGCTCACGCACTGTTAAAGCAGTGATATTTGATTGTGAGACAAAAGAAATAATTGACTATGGTATTTTAGATAACGGCTTATTTCCTCTCAAAAACATCAATAAACTGCTTGATAATATATTGATTAAAAATCAAATAAAACCATATGATATAGCTTCTTTGGCTGGAACAGGCTACGGGAGGAATAGTGTAAATTTGCATAATCTGAATAGTCTTAAAAACCAACAAATTCCGCTATTTACCTTCTCTGAAATTACTTGTCATGGTAAAGGCAGTAGCTATTTGTTACCAGATTGTCATACTATTATTGACATTGGGGGTCAGGATTCTAAGGTCATTTTGATCGATGATAAAGGCAAAACTATTGACTTTGTAATGAATGATAAATGTGCAGCAGGAACAGGTCGATTTTTGGAAAAACTTGCCCAAATACTCGACATGAGTCTTGATATGTTAGATCCACTTGCCAAGCAACATGATAGAAAAATTATTATAAGTAGTACATGTGTTGTTTTTGCTGAATCTGAGATCATAGGTCTTCTTGCAAATGAAGAAAAAGCTGAAAATATTATTTACTCAATCTACTCTTCTATTGCAAGGAGAGTATTTAGCCAGTCAGGCACACTTTCATTAACAAAACCAATATCCTTTGTAGGGGGAGTTGCTCATCACGAAACTATAAAAGAAATATTCTCTGAGTTGTATGAATGCGAAATAAAATCACCAGAGAACCCTTCCATTGCTGGTGCTTTAGGAGCTGCAATTCTTGCAAATGATAGTTTAGAAAGAGCTAAAAAATGAAAATCGACACTCATCTACACTCTGTATATAGCTTTGATAGCACAATTAAAACTGAAAAATTGGTAAAAAAAGCAATAGAACGAAACTATGAGTATATTTGCTTTACAGATCATTTTGACTTATTACCACAAGAATTATCAAAATATGGAATATTGTCTTTGAAAAGATATAAAACCGAAATAGATTCATTGAGAGATAAGTTTCCACAAATAAAAATAGGTTTTGGCTTAGAGATGGGGGAGATGCATAGAACACGTGAATTAAGAGAAAAAATATTATATGGAATAAAGCTTGACTATATTATTGGTTCTATACATTTGTTAAGGAATGAGAAAAACTTATCCACTCCGATAAATTTTTCTTTACAAGATAGTGATATTATGTTATATTATCTTGAGACATTAGAAATGATTGAAAAAGGAGGGTTTGATACACTGGGTCATCTGGATATTTTTAAAAGAGAGCTTCAAACAAGTATTAAACAACACGAATACATACAGGAACTTTTAGATGATATTCTTTTAAGTTTAATTAAAAGAGAGATTTGTCTTGAAGTCAATTATTCAGGATTTAGATCTTCTTGCAATCATACATTGCCAGATTTTCCTATTCTAACAAGATATAAAAATTTAGGAGGAGAACTAATTACTATTGGTTCTGATTCTCATAGAATCGATTTTTTTGACAAATATTATGATAAAACTGTATGCCTATTAAAAGATGCTCAATTTGATAAAATATTTTATAAGTATGACAATAAATGGATCGAAAATAAAATATAAGGAGATTTATGAAAGCTATAACAATTGATAAAATAGAAGACGGAATGGTGTTAGCACAAGATGTTTTAAAC